>DASPIR010000033.1 GCA_035628995.1 Clostridia bacterium
AAGCATTTACTAATGTTTGTGCTTTTGTCAAAGCCGTAACTGCATCTGCTGCCTCCACCTGTGTTGCAGTGTAAGTTGCAGCTTCAATATTAGTTTTTGCTGTTGCAATATCTGCATTGTCTTGTGCTGTTGAGTCTTCTGTTTGCGCTACATTTACATTAACTGTTAGTTCTACACTAATTGGGGCTGTTACATCAGCATAACCTGCTGGCACCGTCCATACTGCTGTTAATGTTTTTGCTCCTGTTGCTATTCCGTCAAATGTTCCTGTCCAATCAGTAATAGTTGCAACAGTAGGAGTTGTTCCGTCTGTTACTGTTACTGTGGTAGGAAGTTTTGAAGCTCCTTTTAATGCTGCTAAGTCTACCAGGTTCTCATCAGCAGATAAAGTTACATCTGTTAAAGATGTAAAGCCTGTGATCTCTTTTAGAGCTGCTGCTGTAGCTGGGAATATTGCTGTTACAGCTCCTGAACCAGCGGTATTCGTTGCTGCTGCTCCAGCCACTGTAAAGAAGTTCTCAGCCACACCTGTTAATGTATAACCTGCTTTTGGTGTAATTGTAATTGTTGCTGTATATACTGTATTTCCAGCAAATGCTGCTGGACTTCCGTTCCATGCTACTGTTCCTGTGTATTGCGTTGTTTCTGTTATCGTTGTTACAGGGGTTGCACCTGTTGCCGGTGCTGTTACTCCAGTGATTGCTGCTGTTGATATTGTTGCTGCTGCTACCGCCGCAGTCGCCACACTTGTTACTGTTCCAGTGTAGTTGCCTATACCAGTTGCTATCACTTTAATGTACTTGCCTGCATCGCTTGCTACTGGTGTGTATTTGTTTGCTGTTGCTCCAACAATGTTTGTATACGTACCATCTATTGTGTCACATTTTTTCCACTGATAAGTTACCGTTGCATCTGCTGGTATAAGTGTTCCTGCTGTTAATTCAACACCAACTTTTGGTGTTCCACTTATTGCGTTAATAGCACTTATGGGAACTTTTACTGTCACTGTAAAGCTTGTTGTCCCATTGTTATATCCAGATTTTGTGGCCGTTACAGCTATAGTTGCTGTACCAGGCGTACTACCTGCTGTTATATTGATCGTATGCCCAGTAGTAACACTCACCGCTGCAACTGCCGTATTATTAGAAGTAGCTGCTAAAGCTGCATCTGCAGGTGTTGTTGTTGCTGTCATGGTTGTTGTTCCGCCTGTTGTCAGTGTCGTATTAGTGATTGTACTTATTGTGACTCTTGGTGTACTCGATCCTCCGCCGCCACCACCGCCACCGCCACCGCCGCCGCCTGAACTTCCGCCACCACTTTTAGGTGCAGTAGTCGGTGCTGGTGTCGGTACTGGCGTTGGTGCCGGAGTCGGTGCTGGTATTGGCACTGGAGCTGTGAGTGCTGTAGTTATTGTCGTACCGGTATCTGTTGCAGTTATACCCGCAGAGGTTGTAACAGTTGTGCTGGGTACCCCTAGGACTACATTCACCGCTTTTATTTCAGCCGTCCCTACTGTACCTGCCCCAGTTATAACAGCCTTTGCTTCCACCACTAGTTGTGCCACTTTAACACCGGCTCCCAGACTGACTTGAGCATTTTCCCCTGTCACATTCAGCCTGCCGATTTGGGAATTTCCGGTTACAGAAAAGGTTGTGCTTCCTGCACTTACTGTTGCAGTATCTATTTTCCCTGCTCCGGATATCGTTATAGGAGCCGCTGCAGCAAGGTTTCCTACCTTGACTGCTGTTGCTATATTGATGCTTGAATTAGCTGCAGAGCTTGCCACATCGATCTTCCCTACACTGCCAGTACTAATATCAAGCTTTACCTTATCTGCTTGAACTTGAACTGATTCAAAATTGCCCTTTAAGGATACAGACACATTGGGATTAACTCTTTCAGCTACTGTAACTAACCCAAAGCCATTACCTGCCGTACCCTGCTCCTCAAGTTTTCCTCCAGATAGCATGTCCACTTTGTCAACAACTGTAGTTCCTGTGGAAAGCACTCTTACCTGGTTATCTGCTTTAAAAACTACGATTCTTGCAAACCTTGAGTTTTCTATAACTACTGTGTTCAGGCCTCCGCCTCTGATAACGGTATTCCCTGTGACGGTGACATTTTTCAGCTTTACATTTCCATTTCCCACTGCCTCGCCGATTATTAGGTTACCATTAATTATTGTATTCTCAAGAGTAACATTCGGGACTTCAATGGCCACATTGCCATTTATGATTTTTGCAACATATGTACCTGCCTTTTTATAAGCTACCTTCACATTCCCATACGCTGTAATAATGTTATCCTCCAGGCAGATTTCAAGCACCGCTACTGCTTGCGCTCTTGTGATTAGTCCTGCTGGATTAAAGGTTCCGTCTGTATTGCCGCTCATATATCCGCGCTGCACTATTGCATCTATTGAATTTCGGCTCCAAACCGCTATTTTATCATTATCTTTAAAAATCACTTTATTAGGTATTGCTTTTTTTATATCGATTTTTAATAATCTAGCAAGTACAACCGCAAATTCCTGACGGCTCATATTAGTGTTCGGCTGAATATAACCTCCAGGGAGAGGCGAAAAATAGCCCGCCTTTCTTGCAATTGACATATCCTTATAAAAAGAATCCTTCGGCTTCACATCCTTGAAGTTGACCTTATCCACTAAGGTCAATCCAAAAACCTTGTTTGCAACTGCCGCAAACTCTGCTCTTGTAATTGGATTATTAGGCTTAAAGCTTCCATCCTTATTAACGCTGACAAACCCCTTCTCCAAAAAACCCTTAATTTGCTTCCCTGCCCAATGATTACTGTAGTCATCGATGGTTGGCTGAGCGAAAGCTGACATTGGTAAAATAAGAATAAAACATATTACTAAGCTAATGATTCTTGTAAAACTCCTTCTCATGTACATAATCCCCTCCTTGTTATAGTGATTTATAATTAATTTAAAAATAAATGTATCCCTCCATTTCAAACATACTATTAATCAACTAATATCAATTCTTACATCAATAATGAATTATTTCGACATAGTGCACCAAATTCCTCCATTTTTTCCATCCATTCTTCCTATCGACATAATATAAGCAACTATTTATAAAAAACTATTGTTAAAACCTTAGTTTAATTGTTTGTTTTTGGGAATTTACAACGAAAAAATGAGCTGGCAATAATACTTTATAGCCAGCTCGTTTATATAAATGTCATGGGACTTCATACTTATTTCTGATACTTTTCTAAAAACCAATCTATCAATTTTCTTGAGATGCTAAGCTTTCCAGGAATATTCGGAATTTCATCCGCACTGAACCATCTTGCATCTACAATTTCATCTTCACCTATCTGTATCTCGCCGCTTTCATGCTCCGCTGTAAATCCAAGCATATATGAATTAGGAAAGGGCCAAGACTGGCTGCCAAAATATTTTATATTTTTTACCTCTATGCCTGCCTCTTCTCTTATTTCTCGCTTTACACACTCCTCCAAAGTTTCTCCGGCTTCAACAAAGCCTGCCAGTACGCTGTAAAGTCCCGAGACAAAGTTCTTATTTCTTGCAAGAAGCAGCCTATCACCTTTTGTAACAGCTACGATAACCGCAGGGGATAAACGAGGATAGGAAATATGTCCACATTTCGGGCATACCTTTGCATGCTCATCAGCCTTCTTTATTGTAGCTTCACCGCATGCGCCGCAGAATCTATGTGTCTCGTCCCACGCTACTATCTGAACAGCACGAAATGCCGCCTGCAGCATGCTATTATCGATTTGTTCATGGAGCTGCCTAAGTCCCAAGAATTCCAGTCCATCAGGCAGTACCATACCCTCCGGATACCTCGCTGTATAACAGGAATGGTCATCTAAGCTCCCAATATATAGTTTGTTCACATTCTTATATTCCAAATATGATAAATCATCAGCTGTAGGTATTGTATATACCTTCTCCAGCTTTTTCACAAGCAGATTGCTTTGCTGAAAAAGAAATTGAAATGATATTTTGTCTTCCCTTTCAGTAGGAATGCTTCCAAGCATAAAACTCATAATTAGCACCTTAGCTTTCTATATATGATTGCAAATATTATTGCTTCATATATTATACAATAAAGAAGGTTTAGGCGCCAGATGCATAAGACCTCCGAATTATTACATCGGAGGTCCTATATTCAAATGCTCTATTTGTTTTTCAACAGAACCTTTATCCTCTCAATTGTCTTGCTTCTAAGCTCAGTAACTGCAGCAAAATCCATACTGCCCACATAGCTTTTCTCCATATCGTCATGGAGCAGCTTCGCCAGCTTTATCCTCTTGACCCCTTCCTCCATCATCTTGCCGTATACTTCCCTATCCTTTACAAGGAGCTCTGCCTTATCCCCATACTTACTTGCATCAATGACAGTATCAAGGTCTATTATCTTATATGCCCTGGACTCCATCTTAGGATTTACAGTTACTGCTATCTTCAAGCCTTCAATCACCAAAGTCTGCAGTCTATCGGGATTTAATGGCTGATGATACAGTTCAGCAGCATAGCCCTTCATATTATATTCCTTTGCGAGATAAGATAATATCTCTGTGGAAATTGTGCCAACCCCGGCCTTCAGATAGTAGCATATATAGTTGCCTAAGATGATGGTATCGATGTAATCCACCAAACCATCAGGAGTTATTGCGCTGTCAAAAAGGTGTCTCGTGCCGGCATTCTTATCGACTGTATCGACGCCATCAACCAGCTCATTTCTAAGTGATATCTTAAGCTTATTCAGCTTTTCCCCGACAACTCCCTCACCGATGATAACTTCAATATCATCCTGCATTTCCTTTGCAGACATCAAATACCTGTATGCACTGAAAAACCTCATTCTTACCTGCTTATTGTAATTGATGATGTCATATTTATCCTTTACAAGCCCTGATTCGCTCCAATACTCTCCAAGATTCAGTATCTCATCAACTGCACCGGGATTTTTGGGGTCAACTACATGAGGCGCTGTTCCATCTATAAGAGCCACATTTGCCTTTTTTATCACCAGTCCGTCCAATGATCTGTTGTCTGAGGAGCAGTAATGGAGTTCAATATCATACCCCTGGTTTACAAACTCCTCTCCTATAGTCCTCATGAAGCTTGACTTTCCTACCCCAGGCCCACCTTTAAGAACAAATATCCTTTCTGCGTCCTCAGGTATGATTTGGTCATAGAATGAGTGGAACCCTTTGCTAGTATTGCCTCCTGGAAAAACCTTTTTGACGTTGCCCTTCTGAGTCATGCTAATACCTCCAAAATAAAAATCAAATTACTACATGATATGCAAAACCCCGCTTTAATGCCATACTCATTAATATATAAAAACCAGTAGGCATTAATCCTTCAGGTTTGTGAAACTTTATTTTTCTACTATCACTTTACAAAATCACCACAACATTATTAAAGCAAATATAATCGTATCTCATGTTTCAATTTTATATTGTTAGCCAACTATTTTGTAGATAAATGGAGAAATAAAAGCTTTCCGATATTTTACCGGAAAGCTAATGCTGTATAGTATTATAATTCATTATTTAAGCATAATTTAATTTAGTACTGTATTTAAAACTCTCAGAAAATTTCCGCCAAGTATTTTATAGATAGTCTCTTCTTTATATCCCCTTTTACAAAGTTCATCTGTAATTGAAGGAATTTTACTTGCGTCTTCAATACCGGGAACATTAATATCTCCAAGATAGCCATTAAAATCTAGACCAAGTCCAACATGATCCTCTCCTGCAATTTTTATCATATACTCTAAGTGCTTCATATAACTTTCAAGCGACATTTTTTTGTCATCTTCGGTAAAATAGCAGTTCAACCCAATAACTCCGCCTGTTTTCGCAATAGCTTTTATTTGCTCATCTGTGAGATTTCTATCACATTTATATAAATCCCTCGAATTAGAATGTGATGCTATAATCGGTTTAGTAGCAATACTTATAATATCCCAAAAACCTTCATCATTAATATGTGAAACATCTACTAATATTCCGAGCTCTTCCATCTTTTCCACTGCTTTTATTCCTAATTTACTAAGTCCCCCTACTTCGTTAACTCCAGATGCAAAATAATTACGATTATTCCATGTAAGAGATGCACTCCTGAGTCCAAGTTTATAAAACACATTTAATAATGTTAGATCACATCCAAGAGGTTCAAATCCTTCCATAGAAAGTACCATATTCAGTGACTTATCTGATGATATCTTTTTAAAATCGTTTTTTGTACATATTAATTTTAAATTTTCATTTTCTCTTATTTCTTCATATAAATCACCAACTTCTAACAAAGCCTGTTTCAATGAACCTTCTGGATGCAATCTAGCATAAATTTCCACAAAAATAACATTAACCCCACCAGCCTGCAGGACAGGAAGATGTTTTTTGGTCAAATCACTACTATGTTCTCCATTTTTTCTGGAATACAAAAGATCCGAAGGGATATCACTATGAGCATCAACAACAATTGCATTATCATGTATTTTAATATAATTCATAATATTCCACCTTTTCTATAATAATTTTTCTGGTTCTAGTGCAAAAAAATAAAGTAGGTAGGGTAATCTTTGATTTTATAATATTTTCGCATAAGAACATTTTTAGGAGTCCTTCAATAACTCCATTGATTTCACTATATTTTAAGTATAACTTAACAATTTTTTATATATTTACCAAGCCTTTTACTTATAATCTTATTATTATTTACTGCAATTTCACCATTAAGGATAACATATTCAATGCCTACGGGGGGTAGAGTTGGATTTTCAAAACTAGCTTTATCTTTTATAGTATCCTTATCAAAAATCACTATATCTGCATCGGCTCCTTCAAATATATCCCCCTTATTTTTTAACTTTAATCTTTTTGCGGGACCAATGGTCATTTTGCGCAAAGCGTCTATCAGTGTCAATTCTTTATGCTCTTTTACATAATACGAAAGTACTCTGGGATAGCATCCAGCACCTCTGGGATGTCCCATATCCTTTCTAAATGAAGAATCGCTGCCAATGAGTACATATGGGGATTTTATGGGGTCTACTATCTCTTTTTCATTCATAACAAAAGCAGCTGCCCACATCTCAGGGTATTGTTTTCTCACTTTATAAAATAGTTCTTCGCTACATCTCGCATTTCTATATGGGTTTTCCAACAACAGTATATCACTGTAAGTTTTATTCCATCTTTCAAAGCAGCCTTCATCAAACACTGCAGATCCAATAGCAGTTGCAAAGGCAGAATATGGATAGCAATCAGCCATAACATCAATGCTATGCTCTATCGCGTTTTCAATAACCTCAAGAGCTTCTGCCATATACCCGAATGCGCAGCAGCTGCCGATATGCGATATCTGCATTGGCAGTTTAGAAGTTTTTGATAACTCTATCAATTCCTTAATAGCTTCAATGCTATTTTCTCCATCTTCTCTATAATGTGCTGCCAATAAGTATTTATCTTCTTCAAGGGCAGAAATGATCCCTATCATTTCATCAAAGCTTGTTCCTGGTGAATATTCTATGCCAAAGGACAAACCAATATAATTGTACTTTTTGTTTTCTCTAATTATTTCTTTCATTTTATTAATTTCAGATTTATTTGCACATCTGTATCTATCATTTATTCCTACCATACTTCTGAGAGAATTGTGTCCAAGAAAAATCATGTAATTAGTAGGTGCACCATTTTTATTAATATAGTCACTAAAGCAAGCTAAACTTTGTCTGTTGCTTCCACAGTTACCTCCAACGTTTGTTGTAACTCCCATTAAAAGTGCGTAATATGAAGTGCAATAAGGGTCATCTAGTCTCATATCTAGTTCTTCTTCATGCATATGTATATCTATAAAACCAGGGGATGCAATATTACCTTCTGCATCAATTTCCATCTTACAATATTCATTTGTAGTTCCAATCTTCTCAATCTTCCCTTTATTAATTACAATATCTGATAAATAAAATGAATTACTGCTAAAATCCGGGATTTTTGCATTGGTTATCTTTAAATCATGCATAATTGAGTCTCCTTTAATCATACATTTACTTTATATAACCTATCATCATGATGAGAATCATGTTCTATATATACTTAAGTCAATTTCATTTACAAAATGACATGCAACCAAATGGTCCTTTGCTACTTCTATCATTTTCGGATTTTCTGATTTGCATATTTCTTTTGCAAATGGACACCTTCTGCTTAGCCTGCAACCATTTGGTGGATTTATCATACTCTCAATTTCGCCATTCAATTCAAATTTTTTCCTGTTTCTGAAACTGCGTGAAATTGTTGGTGATGAATCCATCAATCCTTGAGTATAAGGGTGTTTAGGCCTATTGTACACTTCTTCGGTAGGTCCGATTTCAACTAATTTTCCTAAATACATTACTCCTATGCGATCGCTAATATATCTTACTACATTTAAATTATGCGTAATGAAAAGATACGTCAAATTTTCCTTTTCTTGTAAATCTAATAGCAAATTTAATATTTGTGCTTGAACTGAGATATCAAGGGCAGATGTAGGTTCATCCAGTATAATAAATTTAGGTTTTAATATGATTGCTCTTGCAATGGCAACTCTTTGTTGTTGCCCCCCGCTTAATTGATTAGGGTATCTATCCCCAAAATCTAATCCTAGTTCTACTTTGTAAAGCATTTCATTTATAAATTCATCCATATTATCCTTTGGATATTTATGAACTTCCAATGATCTTTTTAATATTTGTCTAATTGTTTTTCTTGGATTAAGACTTGATGCAGGATCTTGAAATACCATATTTGTATTTTTTTTAAAATATTTTAAATCATTGCCTTTTAATTTTGTAATATCCTTACCTTCGAATAATACACTATTCTCTACAGCATCTGAAAGTTTAAGTATTACTCTTGCTAATGTACTCTTACCGCTTCCGGATTCACCAACTAGTCCTACCGTTTCTTTTTCTCTAATATTAAAACTTACATCATCAACAGCCTTTATATGTTGAATGCTTTTCCTAACCAGCCCTTTTTTTATACTAAAGTACTTTTTCATATTTTTTATTTCAATTATATTTTGTATCATTTACTGTACCTCCAAGTGACATGAACAATAATGTTCTTGAGGA
Organism: Clostridia bacterium; assembly: GCA_035628995.1. NCBI lineage: Bacteria > Bacillati > Bacillota > Clostridia > Clostridia bacterium. Next base: position 9,129 of record DASPIR010000033.1, read on the forward strand.
TATTCTTTAAAATCAGGTTTAATTTTTGTACAAATATCTTTTTTTTGTGGACATCTATTTGAAAACCTACAACCGTCAGGTGGATTTATAAGATTTGGCACCATTCCTGGGATGGTTACCAATCTGCCTTCTTTTTTGCTTATTGTTGGCAAAGCCTGCATCAGTAATTTCGTATATGGATGTAATGGATTTTCAAATACCTCAAACACTTCACCCATTTCCACGAGATTACCAGCATACATAACTCCTATTCTATCTGCTGTTTCGGCCACTACACCAAAATCATGAGTTATTAATAGTACTGACGTATTAAACTCATCTTTTAACCTCTTTATTACTTTAAGTATTTGAGCCTGTATTGTAACATCAAGAGCTGTTGTTGGTTCATCTGCAATTAATAATAGTGGCTTTCTTGATATCATCATACTAATCATAGCTCTTTGTCTCATGCCGCCACTTAGTTCAAACGGATAGCTTTTTATCCTTTCTTTTGAATCAGGTATTCTGACATCTTCAAATACTTCTATTACTTTTTGCCATGCCTTTTCCCTGGTAATATTGTCTAATAATAAAGATTCTAATACTTGTCCTCCTACTGTCATAACTGGGTTCAAGGAATCTAATGGATTTTGAAATATCATGCCAATTTCTTTTCCTCTGAAGGAAAACATCTCTTTTTCAGTCAATTTTAGTACATCTTTGCCTTTAAAATAAATATTACCATCTGCAATCATTCCATTTTTAGCTAATAATCTCATCAGCGAGAAAGCAATGGTACTTTTTCCACACCCTGATTCTCCAACTAAAGCAAATATTTCTTTCTCGTTTATTTTGAAATTCACATCTTCCACTGCTTTAACAATTCCATTGCTTGTTTTAAAATCTATTGATAGTTTTTTTACATCTAGTAGTGTATTCATTTTATTCCTCCTTAGCTTCCATATTTAGGGTCTAGTATCTCTTTAAGCCCTTCACCTAGTATGTTAAATCCCAACACGACAAATAAAAGAGAAAGTCCTGGTGCTATTGATATCCAAGGTGCCGGCCTTAAGAATTTTATTCCCTCGGCTAAAATTACTCCCCAATCTGGAGCTGGAGGTTGGGCCCCTAACCCTAAAAAGCCTAATGATGATGTTGATAGCACTGCAGTTGGTAATGTTAATGTCACGAGTATTATTATTTGGTTTATTGTGTTTGGTAAAATATATTTTGTAATTATATTAAAATCTGATTCTCCTAGCACTCTTGCTGCGTCAATAAATGGCAAATTTTTAAGTGTTTGTGCTTTTGCACTTATTATTTTTGTATATTGTGCCCAACCAACAAGTGCGATGGCAATTACTACATTTGTTAAGCTAGGACCTAATATAGTTACAATAGCTAATGACATTACAATAGAAGGCATTGACCATGTTATATCGGTTATAAATGATATTATCCTTCTTACGCTGCCGCCATAATATCCCGATAATAATCCTAATGTTACACCAATCAATAATTGTATTGCGGTAACGATAAATCCTACTTGCAACACTATCCTTGTACCATAAATTACTCTGCTAAAAACGCAACGTCCGTACATATCAGTACCAAAATAATAAGTCATACTGGGTTTTTGCAGCTTATTAATTAGGTTTATTTCATCATAGGGATGAAGGGCTATAACATCAGCAAATATCGCACAAATGATTATACTTAAAGAAATTAGTAATCCGACAACAAAATATTTGTTGCTAAAGACTTTTTTCATCCTACTTTTTTTCATTGTTATACTCCTTCCATGTCTTTTCTCACTCTGGGATCAAGATAAGCTACAATTACATCTCCTATAGTATTTGATATTACTGTCAGTAAAGCAATAATCATAACGATTCCCTGAACTACTGGGTAGTCTTGTTTTGTTATTGATGTCCAAAGTAAATAACCCATTCCAGGCCAAGCAAATATTCTTTCTACAATTACCGATCCACCAATGATCCATGGAATTGATAAAAAAAACATTACTGTTGTAGGTATAAGCGCATTTCTTAATACGTGCTTTATTAAAATAGTCTTTTCATTTAACCCTTTAGCATAGGCTGTAATAACATACTTCTCATTTAAAATATCAACTATTTCTGATCTTGTTACTCTAATTCCAGATGCCATATTTGTTAATGTAATTGTTGCAACTGGTAAAACTAATGAAAGAAATCCACTATAACCGGATATCGGGAATATTGGGATTTTAATAGCGAACAGTAGTATTAATAGTATCCCAAGCCAAAACTGTGGTGTTGACCAAAGTATTATTGTTGAATAGACTGTAACCTTATCAAAAAATGAATCCTTTTTAAATGCTGCAAATAATGCTATTGGTATAGCCAGCAAGTATTGCAAAAGAACAGAAACTCCTGACAACATCATAGTATATTTAAATCTACTCATTATTAATTCGCTAACTGGCTGGCTGGCTAGAATTGATAGACCGAAATCTCCCTTTAAAGCATTTATGAGCCACTTAAAATATTGTATGTATAATGGCTTATCCAACCCGAATTTTGTTCTTAATTCTATAATCTTTTGCGGATCCGTTCTATCACCTGCTATTAGCTGAATTGGGTCTCCTGGCATGCTATGCATTATTGCAAACAATAACATGCTTAATGACAGCAATATAAGAACACCTAGTAGTAATCTCTTTATCACATATTCAAGCATAAACCTACCTCCCCCATCTCATTATTTAATATACTGCTGATTAACGTACATTGGAATGTATTATTATATTTTTAATTTAATAATACATTCCATTATAACTACTCACTGTCTTATATTCACTATTACATCATAAATTACCTGTAACCCCGAAATTTACAAGGATTATAACCCCATTAATCAACCCTTATTTAGTGATAAGCTTTTTTACGTCCATGAATCTGGCATTTCCTTGAGCATCTACATAAAAACCTTCAATATTAGCTCTGCTAGCCTTATACCACTTTTCATAGAATAAGCTAATCGCAGGCATCTGATCATACATCATATCTGTTACTTCTTCGAACTTTTTCTTTCTTTCATCCAAATTCGGAATATACATTGCGTCATTAATCAACTTATCTAAGTCTGCGTTGGCGTAATATTTCGAATCAGTAGTAAAGCTAAATACATGCATTGGGTCTGCCCACTGAACTGATCTTGTTGATAATTGGAACTTACCTTCTTTTGTATTATCCTTTACATATGAATGTTCAAGTTCTCTTATTTGTAAATCAATCCCTATTTCTTTTAACTGCTTTTGGATAACAGGGGCAGCTGATTTTATAGCAAAAACATCCATTGCAGTCAATAATTCTATTGTCATTTTCTTTCCATCTTTTTCTCTAATACCATCTGCATTTTTATCAACCCATCCTGTTTCTTCTAAAAGTGCTTTCGCTTTTTCTTTATTAGTGCCCCATTTAGTTATCATTTCTTTTTCTTTTTCTGGACTATAACTGGTTACTGAGGGTGACATGTATGTGTAGCTGGGAGTAACAAAGTTATCCAGGGCTAATGCTATTTCATCTCTATCAATACCAAGTGTTATAGCTTGTCTTACTTTAATATCACTCAGTATTGGATCTTTAGTATTCATATATATCAAAGATCCACCTGGCTGCATAGCTTCATAAAGCTTAATATCGGGGTTTGCTTTTAAGGATTCAATGTTTTCTAAAGGTACGAAGTCAATAATATCTACCTTGCCTTGCTCTAATTCACTAACAAGAGTAAACGTGTCAGGAATAAACCTTACTGTAATTTTATCAAACTGCAAAGGCCCTCTGTTTTTGGTTTCTGGGCTAAAGTTTAAATATGTCGGGTTTGGCTTTAGTGTTATATGGGATCCTTGTACCCACTCTTCAACATACGCTGGTCCGTAAGTAACTGCCTTTGTTTTAAACGCATCATTACCAATTTCTTTTGCTACTTTAGCATCTACAATACCTGATTGAATTGATGATATTACAGTAAACAAAACGGGGTCAGGCTGGCTAAGCTTAAAAACAATAGTCCTATCATCTACTACATTATATTCTTTAATATTTACATAGTCAGAAGCATATGCTCCAGTTTCTACATTCCTTTCATAAGAAGCTTTTATGGCCTCTGCATTTAACGGATCGCCGTTTGAAAACTTTGCTCCTTCAGGAAGTTTGAATGTCCAAGTCAATCCATCGTCTGAAACGTTGTAGGATTCAACTACGTCCGACACATATGATTTACCATCTATAGTGACATCAAGCAGCAACCCATATAATAAAACATGTGCTAAGTTACTTTTAGATATAGTTTGTGTATCTGTTCCCTCTATTTCATCTGATACTGCAACAACAAGATCCCTTGAGTATTTATCTTCTCCTACGCTGGAGACTTCCTTAGAAATTTCCTTTTGACCGCACCCTGCAAATATAAGAAGTAACGCAATCGCCAAAGCTAATATACTTATAAACCTTTTAGTTCTTTTCATCTTCTCTCCTCATTTCTAACTAAATTATTTTCTGTTTTTTTGATAATCACATTATGAAGTCAAGATTCCATTTTACTTCTTTGTTAAGTTAAGATTCCCCCTTCTAAAATTGGTTTCGTATATTCCATATGTCGGTATTTTTTGTTCTTATAAACCAATACCTCCTTTAAAATAAATTTTCCAATAGACTTTTTATTGAAGTAATATAATGCACTGTTAGTTTTAACAAGATATAGTCATACAACAAACTTTAAAATTAATTGCAAAGAATGTCAAAGAATTTGTTTAAATCGAAACATTTGGAGTACAAATTTATAATGAAATATGTTAGTTGGTATCTGTAGTATCCGTTAAATTATAGAATTTTCAAAGTGAAAAGCTTCATTTCATCCTGAACCTAGGGTACAACATAATTGGCATACTTATAGTCTGCCAGTGATTCCGCCTCCTTGAATGGATTTTATTGTTGAAATAACTCCCTATCCAATGTACTTTGCAAAAACCAAGCCAATAAAGACCAGTTAGTATATAGTCAAGAAATATGCGGATAAATATCTGCGGGAAAGCATTGATTGTATTCAAATAGAAGTTATTTGAATTTTCTTTTATTTCAGCCCATAAGAAAATTAATAATCTTTTTAAAAACAGAACATCAAAAGTAAATGTAAAATTAATTGACACAAAAATCCTATGTTATTCGTATAATTGTCCAAATATTATACACTTTTTTTCTTTCAAAAAGCATAACTATTTTGGATAATTGCATGGATAAGATGCATGTGGTAGAATATAGCAAAATAGTAGAAAGTACTTCATTCTGTTGAAATATTTTAAATGCAAATTCAAAGGATAGGAGAAAAATTATGTATGATTTAGTTATTAAAAACGGCGAAATTATGGATGGCTCTGGAGCAAGTTCTTATATTGCCGACATAGGAATTAAAAATGGCTATATAAAAAAAATATCTCCAGGTATAGAAGATTTAAGTACAGAAGTGATTGATGCAAATGGGTATATAGTATGTCCTGGCTTTATTGATATAGACTCCCATTCCGATTTTTCCTTTTTTACAAACCCCAAAGCAGAAAGTAAAATTAGACAAGGAATAACAACAGAGGTTGTAGGTCAAGGAGGTCATACATTAGGTCCTATTAATATGAGGTACCTAATGGATCTGAAACAGTATACAAACTCTTATGTGCAGAATAAAAATGAAGCAAATTACTGGAATTGGAAAAGCCAATCCGAGTTCATTGACATATTAGGGAAAAAAAGGACATCTGTTAACATCGCATCTTTAGTAGGATATGGAACCATTAGAGTTGCAGTTATGGGTTTTGAAAAAAGAAAGCCTTCATTTCATGAAATGGAAAAAATGAAATTTATTCTTGAGGAGGAGTTAGCAAATGGAATTCATGGATTGTCTTTAGGACTAGACAATAGTCCTGATTCACTTGCCACAATGGAAGAATTGATAGAAATGGCTACAATTATTAAAAAATATAATGGCCTATGTGCGATACACATGAGGGATGAAGGGAATTATCTAGTAAAATCAATTAACGAGGTTATTGAGATCGGCCAGAGATCCGGTGTTAAATTACAAATATCCCATTTAAAGGCGGCCCACCCGCAAAACTGGGGGAAGATTAAAGAAGTTATTAGCATAATAAATAAAGCAAAACAGGCAGGATTAGATGTTGATTATGACGTTTATCCATACATTTCATATGAAAGTGTTTTGAGCGATGTACTTCCCACGTGGATTAGAGAGCTAAGCCCTGAAAAAATAGCAGAATCCTTAAAAAAAGAAGATACCAAAGATAAAGTAGTAAAAGATATGCTAGATACAAAAAGTACTTGGGGAAACCCTATATTAGGCTCATCTTGGGATAGAATCAGAATCATATCAATGAAAAAGCCGGAAAATAAACGGTTTGAAGGAATGAATATTGAACAAATCTCTGAATATTTGAATTTGAAACCACATGAAGTTGTGATTAAATTACTCATCGAAGAAAGTGGTGTAATTAAGATTATTTTTTCTGCAATGATTGAAACGGATTTGATTGAAGTAATGAAACAGTCAATGGCAATATTTTGCACAGATGGGTTAGCAGTATCACCTTATGGTGACTATAAAGAAATTAAAGTACATCCAAGGTATTATGGGACATATCCAAGAATACTGGGTAGGTATGTAAGACAGAAAAAGATTATGTCTTTAGAAGATGCTATTCATAAGATGACATTATTACCAGCTATGAAAATGAACATACGCGATAGGGGATTCTTGGCAGCTGGGTACAAAGCGGATATTGCAATTTTCGACAAAGGAAAAATAATTGATGAAGCTACTTTTGATAAACCACATCAATATCCAGTAGGAATTATAGATGTTATCGTTAATGGTATACCCGTTGTAAAAAATGAGGAGCATACAGGAGAGTTACCCGGAGAAATATTGAAAAGAAAATAATATTAGTGATTTATTTAGTTATCAATGAAGAGGAGATCTTATTGGTGAAAACATTGAATCGAACAATATTAATCATAGATAATGAAATTTGTAGAATGCGAAATTTAAAAACCTCATTACAATCTTCTGGATATAAAGTTAAAACAGTAGAAAATGGACAACAAGCCATTCATTATTTAAAAACCGATACAGTTCATGTACTTATTTCAGATTTTGACACGGGTCAAATATCTGGTATAGGGTTAATAGAAGAGACTTTAAATATTGATTCATCAATAGGTATAATATTCATAGCTACTAATTCAGATATAAAAAATGTAGTGAAAGTAATGAAATCGGGAGCCTTCGATTATTTTGACAAATCATTTTTGATGGAAGAGTTACTTTTTGCCATTGAGAAAGCAATAGAAAGAAAAGAATTAATTGAAGAGAATAATTGCTTAAGAAATAAGTTTCAAGAGAGCTGTCAATATGATGGCATAGTATATGAAAGTGAAAAAATGAAAGCAATCATTTCAATGATTGATAGAATAGCGCAGAGCAATGCCACAGTATTATTGATGGGAGAAAGTGGCGTAGGAAAAGAAGTTTTTGCAAAAATGATTCACAATAAAAGCATGCGAAAAGATAAGCGATTTATCGTCATAAATTGTGCAGCTATACCTGAAAATCTCATTGAAAGTGAACTTTTCGGACATGAAAAGGGATCTTTTACTGGTGCAAGCTATAGGAAAATAGGGAAATTTGAACAAGCAGAAGGTGGAACGGTATTTTTAGATGAGATGGCTGAATTATCTTTAGACATGCAAGTTAAATTCTTAAGAGTTTTGCAAGAAAGACAATTAGAAAGAGTGGGGTCTTCAAATAGTATCAATGTTGATGTAAGAATCATTGCAGCTACGAATAAAGATTTATCAAAAGAACTGGAAAAAGGAAATTTCAGAGAAGACCTTTATTATAGATTAAATGTCGTAAAAATAGACATACCCCCATTAAGAGAAAGAAAAGAAGACATTGGCGCTTTGGCAAAAACTTTCTTGTATGAATTTTCTAGAGACTACGAAAAAAATCTTAAACTTCTAGATATAGAAGCTATGCTTATATTGTTAAATCATACCTGGAAAGGGAATGTAAGAGAATTAAAAAATGTAATAGAAAGATCTGTAGTTATTGCAAAAAAAAATGAAGAAATACTACTAAAAAAGCATTTACCAATAGAAATCAGTAATAATAAAAACTTTATAGAAGGCAGAGGAAGAACAGAAATGACGTTAAAAGAATATGAAAAACTGATCATAATCGATACGTTAAATAAAGTAGATGGGAGTAAATCCAAAGCCGCTGAGATTTTAGATATAAGAAGACAAACCTTATATAATAAAATCAAAGAATATAATATCTCTTTATGAGAAAGAAATAATAACAAGGAACAAGTAAAAATAGCAAGCCCTGCAGAAATGCAGGGCTTATGCTTTGGAGATAGTTGTATATATGAAAAAGTAAAGTAGGTAGTTACTCAATATAATTGTACTTGAAAGTCAACTACGAGGCGCTATTCCATCTATAAGTGCCCCATTCGCCTTTTTTATCACTAGTTACGTCCTCAAGTATGATTTGGTCATAGAATGAGTGAAACCCTTTGCTAGTATTGCCTCCTGGAAAAACCTTTTTGACGTTGCCCTTCTGAGTCATGCTAATACCTCCAAAATAAAAATCAAATTACTACATGATATGCAAAACCTCGCTTTAATGTCATCACAAAACATTAGACTTTTGAGTCTTCCTCGTATATCATATTATTTGGATTAAAAATTGGATATTATTCAGTTCTGTTTTACCGAATTGAGAAAGGGTTGAAAACTATGCACAAATATTTCATTGAGGGGCTTCTACTGGGCTTGGCCTATGTAGCTCCAATAGGCATGCAGAATCTTTATGTAATAAACACGGCAATAAGATCAAGCAGGTTGAGAGCTTATCAGGTAGCATTCATTACAGTGTTTTTTGATATCACCCTGGCTCTGGCATGTTTTTTCGGCATCGGTATTGTATTGGAGAATGTTCCGATATTGAGAAATGCAGTACTTGCAATAGGCAGCATCATGGTTGTATATATAGGCGTAGGACTAATACGCTCCGCCCCCGATGTTTCAAGAGAAATCAATGTGGGGGAACCACTCTTAAGAGTCGCTTTAATATGCTTCACAGTCACTTGGCTTAATCCTCAGGCAATTATTGACGGAACTTTGCTTCTTGGCAGCTTCAAAGCCACATTGCCTGCCGCTTATTCAAATCTTTTCATTCTTGGTGTGGCAGCTGCATCCTTTTGCTGGTTCACAGGCCTGGCAACTATTGTATCAATCTTCAAAGGTATGATAGGTCCAAAAATTCTAAAGACAATAAATGTACTTTGCGGCAGCATTATTGTTTATTACGGGATTAAGCTTGCATATACTTTTATTAAAATAAAATTAGCTTCATAGCAAGCCCATGTATGGAAAAATTTCAAATGCTATGCTACAATATTTTTGTCGGTATTCGAAAGAAACTGAACTTTAATTTTTCTTGTAAGGATTTTTCGACTTATATCCTTATGGAATAAGAACGGAGGTAATTTCATGGAATTGGGAAAGAAGCCCGCATTTTCTTATCACCTTAACACCAGGCAGATTGCCGTTATAGGCATGCTGTCCTCCATCTCTATTGTGCTCGGTATTACAGGCTATGGTTTTATACCTCTGCCAATCGCCCGCGCAACAATAATGCACATTCCTGTTATTATAGGAGCGATTCTGGAAGGACCAATTGTAGGCATGCTGATAGGTCTGATTTTCGGGGTATTCAGTATTTTTCAGAACCTGGCAAACCCGAACCTGTTATCCTTTGCCTTTATCAATCCATTGGTTTCGGTACTTCCGAGAGTACTTATCGGCCTCACTTCCTATTATTGCTACAGACTCGTGGCAGGTAAGGCAAAAATGCTGGGAATAGGCTTGGGAGCAGCTATTGGCTCACTTACAAATACCTTTGGAGTATTGGGCATGATTTACTTATTATATGCGGCCCGTTATGCCGAAGTAAAAGGAATAAGTGCAGCTACGTCAGCAAAGGTGATATTCGGTATAGCACTTACAAATGGTCTGCCGGAAGCAATGATCGCAGTAATTATTACAGTTCCTGTGGTTATTGCAGTTATGAATAGAAAATAATTTCTTCAAAAACTCAAAAACCCGGAGATATTAATTATCTCCGGGTTTTATTTTACATCCTCCCATCATATCAATACTAGTAAGACTTTGTCTGCTTCTTTGATGTTTCAGGGGGGATGTTCCTATGCTGAATAAAAGAAAGTTGGTCTTTTGCATCATGCTTGCCGTCCTGGCGGCGGCACTTCAGGCTGTACCCCGTATATTGGGGACTGCATTTGCATTTGCTGCAATACTAGGCGGTTTTCCCGTATATATTGCCGCAGGGCTCAATTGGGCTTTGGGAATTGCAGTATATCTGACAGCCGCATACATTACATCAATCATAAATATAAGTGAGGCATTATTCTTTGTTTGCACAAATGGCATTATCGGACTCTCCTTAGGCATATTAAAGAATCGTTTCGGAAGTATATACTTTGCACCCGCCCCATCCGCGCTAATAGTTATTTCTATGCTTTTTGCAGTCAATTACCTTTTCGAAATAAGCATTTTCGGCTATTCAGCCCTCAAGACCCCCATAGTGCAAGCGTTTACGCTTTTTTTGCCTCTCTATATATATTGTCTAATATATTTGAAGCTGGCTATGTTTGCAGACACCCTGCTTTATAAGTATATTGACCTGGATGCACATTAATTAATTTGGCTTCCTGTGTTTAAAAATTCCAGCGGATCCTTTTCCATCAGCGTTTCGGGATTGATATAAAGAGTTCCGATAGTTGTTGTCCAATGCAAGTGAGGCCCTGTAGAGAAGCCTGTTGTTCCAACCTCTCCAATAATATCACCCTTCTTGACCTCGCTACCTTCCTCAACCAACAGTTTGTCAAGGTGAGCATATGAGCTGTAAATATTGCAGCCATGATCAATAATGATTGTATTGCCTGTAACCTTCAACATCATGGATAATCTCACAATTCCATTATTGGCTGCTTTTATTGGAGTGCCTTTAGCCGCCGATATATCAAGACCTGAGTGTCTTTCGGACTCATCATTGTTAATATATCTTATCATTCCGAACTCAGTGGAAGTCCTTCCTTCCACTGGCTTTACAAATGTACCCTCCCACAGGGGTTTTTCCGAAGTGACAGCTTTTGCCCTGCCAGTGTGCACCTTATCCTCATCAAAGTTTTTATCGCTTCTCTGGCTTTTTTGAGCAGTAGAAACCTTAAGATACTGCTTTTCAAACTCCTTTGGCAGCACTTTAAGAATCCCTTCATTTTCAGCTGCTATTTCGCCATCTCTTCGCACCTGGACCTTATACTTATAATCTCCTTGCTTGGTTCTGCAGCTTAAGCCCACTATTGCCAGTTTGCCCTCCAAGTGGTTGAAAAACCTCGGCTGCTCCTGTGACAGCATCGTAGATACCTGTATCTCATCCCTGTCTGTCATGCCTTTGAGATATATACCAAAACAACCTCCGGGAAACACTTCCATATTCGAGAATACTATTTCCGGAACAGGCTCTGGTGGCTGCTCTACCTTTTCAGCTATTTCTGCCTTTTCAGGACTTACAAATTCCTTCTGCAATCCAATAAGACCGCAAGCTGAAATAAACACCACACAGAATATAAGCGCCCTCATTATATATTTACCCATACTCTACCTACCTTTCACAGTAAGTGTTTACCTATATTATATTAGTATTCTAGCATATTATTAACAAAAGGGCAGCTAAGCTTTTCACCTAACTGCCTGTTTTCTTATGTAACATATGCCTCTATTTATTATTCTTCTGTATACAGCTCATCGAAATTGAGCAGTATATACATTCTTCCATTGTCCAGCTTGCCTACTCCGCTAATATATTTTCTGCTGATGTTTGATACTATTTCCGAAACTGGCTCTATACTCTCTTTTTCAACCGTAAGCACCTCTGAAGCCTCATCAACTACAAACCCGGCCACATTGCTTCCTGCATTGGCTACTATTATCCTTGTCCTGTCATCCGTTCCTACATTATCAAGATTGAATTTCTTTTTCAGACTTATTACCGGAATCACATGTCCCCTAAGATTCAGCACTCCCTCGATATAGTCCGGAGAATTGGGTATCTTGGTAGGCTTGCTGTAGGGTACTATTTCATTCACCCTAAATATATCTATCCCATACTCCTGTCCGTTAAGCCTGAATATTACCAACTGCATTGTATCCATTATAGTTCCCCCCTATTATTTAAGATACAGACAGCCTTCCAATTCCTTTAAAAGAGTATGCGACTAAAAGGCTTGTCCCTTTTTATTGAATACTATGGCATTAGATTATGAATTCACTGAATATTTTATCAATATTTATTTCGACATGTTTTGCCAAATTCCTTCCTATATACCAGAATAATGAACAATAATTCAGCTTCACTCATAACCTTATCCAATAATTCTTTTAACCGCTTCTATAACTCTTTCTGTCTGGAAAGGCTTCACTATAAAATCCTTTGCCCCCGCCATTATCGCCTCTACAACTATGGCCTGCTGCCCCATCGCAGAACACATTACAACATTGGCCTTACTATCCCTGCTTAAAATTTCTTTTGCAGCAGTGATTCCATCCATTTCCGGCATCGTTATATCAAGAGTGATGAGATCAGGCTTAAGCTCAAAATACTTTGCAATTGCCTTCTGTCCATTCTCAGCCTCCCCTACCACTTCGTAACCCCCCTGGACCAATATGTTCTTCAACATCATCCTCATAAATGCTGCGTCATCTGCTATAACTATCTTCCCGCTCAAGCTTACTACCTTCCTTTTTTCCTAATTATAAAATAATATCTCAACTTCACCCAAAGCGCAAACCGTTTATATCCAATTGAATAATTCGCCCTTTATAGAAATCTATAAAGGGCGAATTATTCATCTTATACTATGCTTGATTTGGCGCAAAGGTCGCACAATCTGTTTCCTGAGTATTTGTTGCATCATTAGGCTGTATTTCAATTTTTGCAGCATTGCAATAATTACCTTGTGAGTAATAATAGCAAGTGTTTACAACACATTTCACACCTGATAGATGGTCGTTTTTCTTTTCAACTCTGCCCTGCATAATAAAACCTCCTTATTTTTTAATACAGTTTTATTATTAGTTTTAAAGAACTTTTTATTCTACAAACTGCAAATCAAAGTCTTTATTTAGCTTTCTTGCGCAACAGTGAGAATCTCTGCATTTTCTAGTGCTTCCTCCATTAATCCGACCATATCAAGCTTTTCTTCAGACCTTTTTATCTCTGCCAGCCTGGGCTTGGTCTTGGGGTGCTTGGGAACAAAAATTGTGCAGCAGTCCTCATAAGGAAGTATTGATGTATCATAGGTACCGATTTTCCTTGAAATATCCATTATATCTACTTTATCCATACCGATAAGTGGTCTGAAAACAGGGATCTCAAGCTCACTATTAGTCACAACTATGCTTTCCAAAGTCTGGCTTGCCACCTGTCCCAAGCTCTCTCCCGTAACCAATGCTCTTGCTCCCTCTTTCGCCGCTGCCAGCTCCGCCAGCTTCATCATGAATCTTCGCATTATTATGGTCAACTCATCTTCCCTGCACTTCTCAATTATATCCATCTGAATATGTGTAAACGGAACAACATAAAGCCTTATAGGGCCTGTATACTCTGACAGCTTCCTGGCAAGCTCCACGACCTTATCCTTTGCTCTCTCACTGGTGTAAGGATGACTGTGATAATACACGCACGACAGCTCCAAGCCTCTCTTAGCCATCATAAATCCAGCCACCGGACTGTCAATACCGCCGGAAAGCAGCAGCATCCCCTTTCCTGCACTCTTGTATGGCATGCCGCCAACACCTTTATACTCTTTGGAATATATGTATGCCTTGTCTCTCACTTCTACATTTAATACTACATCGGGGTTATGTACATCCACTTTTATATCTGCTATTGCTTTTAGTACATTTCCTCCTACCACCCTGGAAATTTCCATTGAATTCAAGGGAAATCTCTTATCTGCTCTTTTGCTTTCAACCTTGAAGGTTCCCGCTCCGCCTATGGTGCTGATTTGCTCTACAGCAGCCCTGCTTATAGCCTCTATATCCTTCTCGACAATGTCGGCTACTGCCACCCTGAGTATTCCAAACACCTTCTGCAGCTCTTTAATCATTTCATCTGAATATGCGTGTATAAAAAACCTTCCTGACTCTCTATCAATTCTATGTTCCGTTCCAATCCTTCTTCTTATCTCCCTAAGCAAACTGTTCTCAAATTCTCTTCTGTTCAAGCCTTTGAGGGTAATCTCACTTGAGGATTTTACAAGCAAACACTTCATCTTTTCAACCTCCTTAAAAAGGGCAGTATCTTCTTCAGAGCTTCAATAGTATAGTCAACCTCTTCCAATGTGTTGAAATAAGAAAAGCTGAACCTGACTGCGCCCTCTATGTCACATTCTCTTAGTCCCAAAGCAGGAAGCACATGGTTCCTGTGCCCCGATTGCTTGGAAGCACAGGCGGAACCCGTAGAAACATAAATCTTATAGTCTTCCAACGCATGCAGTAGCACTTCTCCACGGACTCCCCCGAAGGAAACATTCAATATATTGTCAATATGGCAGTTATCCAACGGACTGTTTATCACAATATCATTAACCTCTGAAAGTCTTCTGATAAAATGTTTTTTAGTATTATAAACTTGTTCCGCTTTTTTCTGTCTGTCCACAATAGCTTCAGATGCAGCTATACCAAAGCCCGATATTCCCGGAAGGTTTTCTGTACCCGATCTGATGCCGCCCTCCTGTCCACCTCCAAAAATGAGCGGTTTCAGCCTCAGCCCGCTTTTTATGTACAACGTCCCTGCGCCTTTGGGTCCATGGATTTTATGAGCACTTAGGGAAAGCATATCAATATCCAGACTCTTCACATCCAATTGGAGCTTGCCTGCTGACTGCACCGCATCAATGTGAATACGGGCTTTTTTGCTGTTTGCTCTGACAATCCTAACTATCTCCGAAATTGGCTGGATTGACCCCACTTCATTATTCACATGCATTATCGTTACCAACCTTGTATTATCCTTTATTGCCGCTTCAAGCCGGTCTAATTTCACCAATCCCCCGCTGTCAACCTCAAGATAAGTAACTTCATGCCCCAATTCCTCCATGCTCTCCAAAAGCCGCAAAATACTTGGATGTTCAATTTTCGAGGTAATGATATGCTCACCCTTTAAGACCATGCCAAGAATGGCGGTATTGTTGGCCTCACTGCCCCCTGAGGTAAAAACTATCTCCTTAGACAATGCACCTATAAGTTTGGCTATTTCAGTTCTTGCAGCAATTGCCTTCTTCTCTGCCTCAATACCCAGCTTGTGGGCGGAGGATGGATTGGCGAAGAACTTTTCCATGCACTCTGCTACCTCATCAATTACCTGCCTATGGGGCTTTGTTGTTGCACTATTATCAAAATATACAAATTCCATGGTTTCCCCCTCGTTTTGATCAATTCTCAACTTTCTATAATATATTTTCATTATTCCCAAAATGAAATATTACTCTCTTCGGTAATGTAAATATTATATAAAAGCACAAAATGAAAAAGCAAGTACAAAAAATACTTGGCCTGCAAAATTTCCTTCTTCACAAATAAATAATTTTAGAGTATTATATAAAATGAGGATAAATTTTTTTTAGTTCCCATACATACCTTATCAATCTCTTGAAAGGTGGAAGAGCTATGAACAATGCACATCATATTAATAACGGGCAAGTATCCGCTTACTTTAAACTGCTTGCCGGATGTCTGATACCAATTGTTTCGATTTTTGTTTTTATTGAAGCCGGAGTTGAATATTACAGTATAGGTGGTTTCATACCTTACCTGATGCTCCTCTTCTGTCCGATTGCATATTTGATGATGGCATACTCTAAAGTGTCAAAAGAAAGAATGATAAATAAATTAAAAGATAAGCTCAGGTAAAGAACCTGAGCTCTTTTCATGAATTATATTTCGCATATTATACCTTGGGAATAGTCACTACAAACCTTGTACCTTTCCCGATTTCACTCTCAGCAGCTATTGTTCCCTTATGGGCTGTTATTATAGCTTTTGCAATAGTCAAGCCAATGCCCGAACCTCCTGTATGCCTGCTTCTGGAGGCATCAGCCCTATAGAACCTTTCAAATATATGCCGCAGGTCCTCTGCAGCTATACCTATGCCTGTATCACTTATTGATACCATTGCATTATCTGCATCATCCCAAATCGTTAAGCGGATATGCCCACCTACACCTGTGAATTTTAAAGCATTAGCCATCAGATTAATAATCACCTGGCTTATTTTATCCCTATCTGCAGAAACATTAATACTCTTAATTTCTAAAGATACCTTTATGTTTTTATCTGAGTACTCCTTTTCAAAGTTCACCATAATGCTTCTTATCAATTCAGAAATATCAAACTCTGTCTTTTCAAGAGTCATTCTCTCACTTTCAAACCTTGTGAGCTTTTCCAGGTCTCCGACCATCCTGCCGAGGCGCATTATCTCCTCATGCACGCTCTTAAGCCTTTTGGGTTCAGCTTCCCATATGCCATCAATCATTGCCTCTATATGGCTTTGCAGCGTGGCCAATGGTGTTCTTAGTTCATGTGCTACATCAGCTGTAAGCCTTTTTCTAAGCTTTTCCTGCTTCTCAAGTGTCTCAGCAAGATTGTTGACAGATCCTGTAAGCTGAGCTATCTCCTTAATATTTGAGATTTCGCTGCTTCTGTCATCGTAGCAGCCTCTCGAAATCATTTCCGCGGTATTTATTACCCTGGAAATCGGTGTGCTTATACTCCTTGCCATTATATATCCAAACGCAAGTGATAATACCAGCGATAAACCGCCGACTGCTATGAACACTATATTCAAAGCGTTGATAAATGCCAAATCAGCATCTGTGAAATAAAAAGGTCCGTAGTATGCTATTTCCACACTACCTGCCTCTTTAGTGTCACCTCTTACGGGATAAGTATTAGTAGTAAGCTTTCCTTTCCAATTGGGATATCTGCTGGACATATTGCTACTCATGTGAATTATCATCTGCTCGCACATTCCATTATTGTACTCGGTTGCATCCCATATCATGCTGCCTTCAGTGTCTATTACGCTTATAATCATTCCGTCTTCCAAAGCATTTATTCCGATATCCTGAATGACCTCCTGGTTCCATCCTTCCCCTTCATGGTATTGCTGGTTTATCAGACTTACTATGTTCTCATTCCTTTTTTCCTGGTTGTTCTTTACATATTCTCTGAACTGGCTTTCAAGTGATATGTTCGCAATAATGCTTATGAGCATAACGCATATCATTGCTATTACTATATAGGAAAGGGACAGCCTGTTTCTTAGACTATACTTCATGCTCTATTCACCACCAAACTTATAGCCCACACCATAGACGGTCAATATATATCCCGGTGACTTTACATCCTGCTCAATCTTCTGTCGGAGGTTTTTTATATGAGTATCTATAGTCCTGTCGTAGCCTTCATAGTCTTCTCCCAGTACGAGGAATACAAGCTCATCACGGGTAAAAGCCTTCTGTGGATATTTCACGAGTGTCATCAAAATCTTGAATTCATTGGGAGTAAGACTTACTACCTGCCCGTCCTTTTTCACCTCGTGCTTGATGCTGTCGATTGTAAGTTCTCCATCATTAAAGGATAGAGAGTTGGACAGAGGCATGGTTTCATCCTCTGAACGTCTCAATAAAGCAATAACCCTTGCCACCAATTGTCTGGGGCTGAAGGGTTTGGTTACATAG
This sequence comes from Clostridia bacterium, assembly GCA_035628995.1. Taxonomy (NCBI): domain Bacteria; kingdom Bacillati; phylum Bacillota; class Clostridia; species Clostridia bacterium. Next base: position 27,046 of record DASPIR010000033.1, read on the forward strand.
TCATCAGCTCCTATGCCCAGGCCGTTCAATATACTTTCCTCTTCCACCTTTGCAGTAAGCATGATTATCGGCACTCTTGACTTCTTCCTTATGCTTCTGCAAATATCCTCTCCGGACATGTCAGGAAGCATCAGATCCAACACTATAAGCTTGGGATTAACCCTTTCGAAAAGCTCTAATGCTTCGTTTCCATTGTATGCGCAATAAACCTTGAAACCGCTTTTCTCAAGATACGACTTGACGACTTCTGTTATCTTCTCTTCATCATCAACTACCAGCACCTTTATATTGTTTTCATTCACGGTATCGCCCCCCGCTCTTTATCATTTTTGCTGTTTGGCTTACCAAACGATTTTTCATTCTCCTTGGCTATTGACCACAGCAGCTTCCGCCTGTGAAAACCCCTGGCTCTGCAGCTTGAATACTATCACTCGTAACCTGAGTTAATTCATCAACCACCGTAATTTTGCTCCTAATCATTCCCATCCAGCAGGAGTAAGGAATTGCACCTGTTTCCTCCGGTGTAAACTCTATTATATTCTCACCAGGCTCCAGTGCTTTCTCTTTATTGTATTTCGGTATTATTATCGTATTATTGCACCCATTTATATCTTTATCTTCAGCATTTATTATGAATTTTACAGGAATACCCTTCTGTACAACTATCGGTTCGTAACTGTTCGATTTTAGGTCAATAGATACGACCTGAACCCCATTTTCCACTATTGCCACATTTCCTTTTACTGGGCTATTCCCAATGCCCGAAGCTGCATTTACGCCGGAAAGCATCAAGCCCCTGCTCATCATTATAAACCCAAGCACCATAACAAGCATAGCACTGACCTTCATCATCTTTCCTGTAAACCTTTTGCCAAGCAATGAGCTTATTGCTCCAAAACCAAACATCAAAGGTACCGTACCCAAACTGAACAGAAACATGGAAAGCGCACCCGCAGCAATGCTTCCGGTGCCAAGAGCATACAGCTGCATAGCTTGCAATGGTCCACAGGGCATAAGTCCATTTAGAAGCCCTATATAGAAGGGACCATTCTTGCCATTGTTGTTATATATCTTATTTCCGAATATTTTTGGCATTCTTGGGTTGAATCTTTTAAGCCACGGGAAAATATTGAGCATATTGATTCCCATTATGACCATGAAAAGACCTGCAATTATTGCCACGATACCCTTTGCACCGCCTGAGAAGCTTACAACTGAACCGATACCGCCGACAATACCGCCGATTACTGTATATGATATAACTCTGCCGGAGTTGTATAAAAAGCTTGGTTTCAGATTCCCTGTACCAGCAGCAGAATGCTTGTATGAAACGCATTGTGACAGGTTGATACCTCCGCACATTGCAATGCAGTGGAGTGATGTAAGCAGTCCGACCACAAATAGAATTCCATAGCCCATAGATTGGTTTACTTCAGGTATGAAGTTGAAACCAATGGTGTGCTTTATTATAACATACAAAGCTAATAATATTATTCCGATACCCACCAGCTGGTTGATATCCTCTTTGGAATTAGTGGCCTCCGGTTTTTTTTCTGCTTGTGCATTTATGCTTTTGCTTTGCTCTAAAGCCTTGTATCCAGCCCTCGCAACTGCATCAATTATTTCCTGAAGACCCACAACATCAGCGTCGTAAGTAACATTTGCCCTTGACCTTGAATATTCAGCCTTTACCTCTGCTATGCCTTCCAGCTTTTTCAGGGCGTTTTCTATTCTGATTTCGCAGTTACTGCAGGTCATACCTTCGATTTTTAAATCTATTTTTATCATTTTCATATGCTATATCCCTCCATGTCCTGTATTTCAAAAAACTATTTCTCAATTTTATTTTACTAAAACTCTATGAAGAAATTATGAAGGGAAAAAAACAGGTCCGCTCGCAGCAGACCTGTTTTTTTAACTATTCCAATCTTTCAACTATTTTTTCGTAAAGCTCATCTGCGGTATCTGCCTGGATGAACTTATCATTAACCAAGGCAAACGGTCCTACCGCACACTCCTCGCAGTGTCCAAGGCACGGTTCAATGAGCACTGCTACATCATCAAGCTCATTTTCAATTCTTTCCGCTATTTCATCGGTACCTTGAGAAAGGTTGTTTTCACAGAATTTTACTTCGGACATTTTAAGCACTCCCATTCAAAATTGTTTAGTCAGACTATGTATTATATTCTCAATAAGCAATTATATTATTCCTTTACAATTCTATCCAATTATACCCATATGTTCTATAAGAATCTTTAATCCAATGCATATCAGTATCAAACCCCCTGCTATCTCTGCTTTCTTTTTCAACAAGCCTCCAAACTTATTCCCTATAAATACACCGGCAAAGCATATTACAAAGGTAATAAGTCCAATTATCATTGACGACCAAACTATAGAAACCCTCAAGAAGGCAAAGCTGATGCCAACCGCAAGAGCATCTATACTCGTTGCCACAGCAAGTACAAACAGTCTGCCCATTCTCAACGGGTTTTCACATGCTGTTCCCTGAGTGGATATGGCCACCTCGCACATACCTTCCACTCCTTCTTCCTCCACCTCGTTGAAAGCCTCTCTTATCATCTTGCCTCCTATAAAGGCCAATAAACCAAAGGCTATCCAATGATCAATACTGGTTATATAATCCTTGAACTGAGATCCCGCAAGCCAGCCTGCCAGGGGCATCAAAGCCTGGAACACCCCAAAATACAGCGCAATTTTCAATGCATGACTCATTTTAAGATTTTTAATAATGATTCCATTTGTTACCGACACTGCAAAGGCATCCATTGAAAGCCCAATCGCAATTAATACTATTGATAATATATCCATTTCTTTTCCTCCGTTCTTCCTATGTGCCCTGTAATTGAATCCGTTTCTGGCAGCAGGGCACAACATCAAGGAAGTGCATTTAAAGTATGTGCAAACAAAAAAGAGACTATGTATAACGATAACGCTATACATGAGTCTCATTAATTAAGGCAAGCCAGATGATCCCATCAGTATGTTGACATTGCCGCACAAATGTGCCAATTACTCCCTCATGTAGATATTAAACTTCTACAACAATTATAGACAAGTCTTAAATATTTTACAATAGCCTTCTAATATATAAACAAAGAATCATGAGATAATCATGATTCTCTAACCTATCTTTTGAAGAAATTACCCATCATACCCCTTACAAGCATTTGGGTGAGATAATTGCCTGCCATTCCGCCGTTCTCCATCAATACTCTACCAATGATTGAGGGTATCATGGCATTGAGGTTGCTAAATTGAAACCCTGATTTTGAAAACTCCTCATATACAATCTTAGCCATCTGCTCCTTTGATAAACCCATGAAAGCAGCCTGTGCAGGATTTTGCCCGTTTCCCATACACACCCCTCCTTCTAGTATCATAATACGTAATACCTGCTTGTAAGTTGACAGGCTTTACAAGTTTTCTATAATGCAGTTGCTTATTAAGGTAACCAAACAGGAGTATGTACATAGTATATAACTGAGGAGAGCATACAATCTATAGGAGGTGAAAGTATGGCGCACAAGTTCAACAGAGGACTTTATTGTACTCCTAAAGTCGCTCCCGTTGAAGCCCCCCCAGAGAAGCCTTACAAAAACAATGAATTATTGATTCTTATTATTTTATTTGTTTTACTTGCCGCAAGTCCTTCCTTGGGTTTAGACAGCAGCTATTTCTTTATTATCATAATGGCTGTTATTGGTATTGGCGGAGTGGAGAAAGCCTTTGGATTAAACATTCAGACACAAGAAGTAACCAAATGAGAAATATTACATAGTATGGAGTAGGACATGTAAGGTTTATCCCTTATTGTTCAGAGAGGAGGTGAGACCATGCCTTTCGGTTATGGCTATGGTTATGGATATGGATATCCAGCTTATGGATATGGCTATCCAGGTTATGGATATGGATACGGATTTGGTTATCCATATTATCGAAGCACTCTAGATTTTTTGGCACTGTCAGCGTTCTTCTTACTTGTCTAGTTGTTTAAATCGCAGCTGTCAAAGGCAATTCAACCATATTATTAGGAACATTTAGAACAGTATCGAAAGCATATTTGAAAGGAGGGTTAAATATGGCAAACGGTTATGGAGGAATCAATCCCGGTGTTGCAGCAGCTGGCTGCCTGCCAGGAACAGCAGTGTCTCCTCTTGCTGATATCAGCAAATGCAGCAGCAACGGCTTCCTGCTTCTGCTCCTTCTGTTCATACTGTTGGCAGCAGGTCCGTCCTGGGGTATTGACAACAAATTCTTCTTCATCATCATACTTGCAATAATCGCCTTTGGCGGTTTTGGAAGAACCTTTGGCTTCAATGGCACATACTAGAAGTTGTGCCCGAGCTGTAAAAGACCTGGCCTTCACGGTTAGGTCTTTTATATGTTTACTATTTGCTTTTAGCTGTCGTTTTTGAGTACCCATGTATTGTCCCCCGTTCCCCCGAGGGATTCAGCCAACAGTACAGCTTGTCTTTATTTTATGCAATTTTTATTACCAATTCAATGGTAATAAAATACCGTATTATACCAGGAATGCACCTGTAGATCCTGCTAATGTAGGCTCTGCAGCTACTGGCTCTACCTGTTTTAATGATATTTCTATCAATAAAGCCCAGAAAAGAATAATAGAAACAAATACACCGGTATGACTGCCAATAAGCTTAAGCCCGTTTGCAAAGGTTGTCACCCCAGGGGCTATTTGCTGCTCAACTGCCTCCAGCTTGGCAGCCTTTACCGTAAGAAAGTTGGCGGTAATACCCAATACTGATGCTAATATAAGAAAGGTATCTCCACCAATAACATTTACAATAATCGAAGCTGTCAGCAGCAGTCTGCCGGCCAGCTTTGCTTCTGCTGTACCGGCTCTCTCCCGCTGCGCGGGTCTCGTTGTAATGTCTGTATTCATAGTAAACCGCCTCCTTTGTATTATTATATTTATGCTCATATAAACAAGTTCTCCCAATTTCACAGGTTAAAAGATAAAACTCCCGTAAGCATTAGCCTACGTGAGTTTTAAATGTTATTATATATTCTTCAAGTTCAGTACTCTTATTGAGTTAAGCACTGCAATCAGAGCAACACCTACATCGGCGAAAACCGCTTCCCACATGGTAGCTAGACCCCCTGCACCAAGAAGCAGCACGACAACCTTTATACCCATAGCGAATATTATATTCTGCCATACAATCCTTCTGGTCTTTTTTGCAATCCTAATTGCGCTGACTATTTTTGAGGGCTCATCTGTCATTATAACTATATCCGCAGCTTCAATAGCTGCATCAGAACCCAGCCCTCCCATTGCTATTCCTATGTCAGCCCTTGCTAGAACAGGTGCATCATTTATCCCATCTCCCACAAAAGCCACCTTGCCTTTGTAATTTCTATCCTTTACTATTGCCTCCAGCTTTTCAACCTTTTGATCCGGTAATAGCTCGGAATATACCTCATCCAGTCCCAGCTTCTCAGCCACCTTTTCCCCTACTGTCCTAACATCTCCTGTAAGCATCACCGTTTTTCTGATGCCTATATCTTTAAGCAGGCGGATTGCTTCCTTTGCATCCTCCTTTATCTCATCAGAAATAACCATGTATCCTGTATAAGCTCCATCCAATACAACATGTACAACCGTTCCTATGGTGTCAGGGCTTTCCCATTCCAACCCTTCCTTCTCCATCATTCTTGCATTTCCTGCAATTATATTCTTTCCGTAAGCATAAGCCTTAACTCCATATCCAGAAAGCTCTGTATAGTCTGCAATTTCATTTCTGTCAACATCCTTGCCGTAAGCCTTCATAATGGAAGCGGCGATAGGATGATTGGAATAGCTTTCAACATATGCCGCATATTTCAACAGTTCAGCTTCGCTTATTCCTGCCAGGGCTTTTACTTCTGTTACTTTAAAGACTCCTTTTGTAAGAGTACCTGTCTTATCAAAAACAATAGTATCTACCTGGTTTAAAGCTTCAAGATAATTACTGCCCTTTATGAGTACGCCATTTCTCGAAGCACTCCCAATTCCCCCAAAGAATCCAAGTGGTATGGATATTACCAAAGCGCATGGACATGAAACCACGAGGAATATCAGCGCTCTGTACAGCCAGTCAGAGAATACTTCTCCCGGTATCACCATTGGGGGAATAAATGCAAGTGCCAGTGCAGAAAATACAACTATTGGAGTATAATACCTTGCAAACTTGGTGATGAAGTTCTCTGTGTGTGATTTCTTGCTGCTTGCGTTCTGAACCATGTCTAGAATCTTTGCTACGGTGGATTCACCATATTCCTTGCTTACCTCCACTGTAAGAACACCATTTTTGTTTATGAAGCCTGACAATATTTCATCCCCTGCACCAATCTCCCTGGGTATGGACTCTCCAGTAAGAGCAGAGGTATCTACCATTGAACTCCCCTCTATAATTCTGCCGTCCAGGGGAACTCTTTCACCTGGCTTTACAATTACTTTGGATCCTACTGTCACTGCTTCAGGGGATACCTGCACCAGCTGTCCCTCTGAGATAAGATTCGCATAATCCGGGCGTATGTCCATCAAAGCTTTTATTGAACTTCTAGATCGATTTACTGCTATATTCTGGAATAGCTCTCCTACCTGATAGAAAAGCATTACCGCAACCCCTTCTGAATATTCTCCAATCGCAAAGGCACCAATAGTTGCCAGGCTCATAAGGAAGTTCTCGTCAAAAACCTGCCCTCTCGCAATATTCCTTATTGATTTGAGAAGTACTTCTCCTCCAACAAGGAAGTAAGCTGCCAAATACATACCTAGTTCCACATTTGGAGAAAGCTTGAGCAAAACTGCTGCAGCAAATAGTGCAGTACCAATACCTATCCTGACAAGCTCCATCTTATTGCCGTTAACTCTGTCCTCTTTGTCTGAATCTACTTCCCCGATCTTTTTATTAGTTACATCTTTAAGCTTCACATCTGCCTCTATTTTTTCTATAATTGCCGCTATTTCTTTTATCATATTTTCATGATCAGCCTTTGAAGATATTTCAAACCTCAACTTTTTTGTTACAAAATCGATAGATGCATTCCTAATCCCATCCAGGGATTTAATGCCAAGCTCCATCTTGGCAGCACAGTTGGCTCAGCCAAGCCCATCAAGTATGAATTCCTTTTTAACGTAATTATCTTCTATATTAAACTCATCCAATACATTTTTTCCCATATCATTACCCCCAATATATGCTGTGAATGGAACTACCTTTCGTTGACATGCACCAAACCGTGGTCAAATATCTGTTTTACATGCTCATCATCCAAGGAATAATATACGACCTTTCCATCCTTTCTGTATTTCACCAGGCGTGCCTGTTTAAGCACTCTCAGCTGGTGGGATATTGCAGATTGATTCATGCAAAGCAAAGCTGCTATATCACATACACACATCTCAGATTCAAACAATGCGCATAATATCTTTATCCTCGTGGTATCACCAAAAACCTTAAACAATTCAGCCAAATCATAGAGAGTCTCCTCTACCGGCATACTTTCTCTGACCCTTGCCACGACTTCCTCGTGTATGATAGAACAGCTGCAGCTTTCTATGCCAGTTTTATTCTCAAACATATCGTACCTCCGTTACATTCATATATGAACATATGTATACATATTCATATGTTATATTGTTATAATATGCCTTCTACTTAAAAAAGTCAACAAAAAACCGTATTGTTTTTTTCAATACGGTAAGATAATTCAAATTAGCAGCGTTTCCTATGCATTATTGTATTGAACCATCCAGAGCTTTGATGTCTATTGTGCGCTTGCTTTTACTGCTTTCATTGGCTAACTCCAGAAGTCTTATTACATTTCTTGCATCAACTGGGCTTACAGCGGCAGTCTCCTTCTGCATTATCGACCTGTATATGTCAATGTAATACTCCCTGTAATCCCCGATTTCGCTTTCGACTTTTCCAGTGATGCTCAAGCCATTAATCGCTGTATTTATTGTGCCGTAGAGCTCCTCCGGCTCTTTCCCCCAAAAATGCTTGGCAGCCGGTGTGATTCCCGCAGCCAAATCAGCTTCCTGTACATCTATGCCATACTTTATGTAGGAACCCATGTCGCCTAGCAGTATATACCTTGGGAGCTCGCCTTTCACAAGCGTTCCGGCCTTCAGTGTAACTTTGAGTCCCTTATAATCCATTACTATTTCAAAGCTGTCATCCACTTTCCCTTCAGCCCTTTGTGTCCTTATGTCGGCGGTAATACTCTCCGGCAGTCCAAACAATACCATGGCCTGATCTACAAGATGCGAGCCCAGATCATACAATACTCCGGATCCAGGAACGCATTCCTCCCTCCAGGCATTTTCCTTTATGCAGTTTCTAAAGCGGTCAAAATGTATTTCGCACTCCACCAGGTTGCCCAAAAGCTTGCTTTCAACAACCTTTTTTACTGTCTTGAAATCGCTGTCCCATCTTCTGTTATGATAGACAGAAAGAGTTCTGCCGTATTTCTTCGATAAAGCTATAAGGTTGTCTGCTTCCTTAGAGTTCACAGTAAAAGGCTTTTCCACTATAACATGCTTCTCGGATATTATTGCTTCCTTCGCTGTAGCGAAGTGGCTGGTATTAGGTGAAGCAACTACGACCAGTTGTATGTCTTCATCCTTCATAATTTCTCCCACATCCGACACTATGGTGGTTTTGGGGTACAGCCCTTTTATAGTCTTGATACTCTCCGGATTAGTGGTATATATCTTCGACAGGTTAAATTCCGGCATACCCGCAATTATAGGCGCATGGAACACCCTTCCCGATAACCCGAATCCAATCAGCGCAACTTTTATCTTTTCCAAAACAAATCGCCCCCTAAACTAAGACTACCATTAATCTGCTTGTGATTCAACGCAAACATAAAGTGCTTTAATATTTGTAACGAATTCGTGAGACATACATACTATGGTATTGAAAAAGGGGAAAACCCTATATAAATGAAAGGGTGTGTAAATATGGCATATGGAGGTATTATGGGGGCAGGCTGCGGCGGGCCAATTGCTCCAATAATGAATGCTTGCTCAAGCAATGGATTCCTTCTCTTACTGCTGCTGTTCGTACTGCTTGCATCTTGCACAACTAGAGGAGTCGAGAAAAATTTCATCTTCATTATTATACTTGCGATTATCGCTTTCGGCGGAGTTGGAAGAACCTTTGGATTTGGCGGAGATCACTAATTAGTAAGGCATGTGAGTATGCACCTCACATGCCTTTTGGTTTATCACACCTCATAACTGCATACTTCAAGTCTATTTCCATCAGGATCCACGAACCAAAACCACTTTACCTCATATAGCTTATCAATCTCGCTTACTTCGACTCCTTTATCCTTCAAACGCTTGTGAGCTTCCTCCACATTCTGTACGAAAAAGTTGCAAGGTGCTTTGATAAAAGGTATAAACTCCTTATCCTGTGATATCTGTGCCAGTGTTATAGGTAATAGTCCTCCATCAATACATGCATACCCGCCTTCATCATTTCTCCAGTTCAGACCGAATTCCAGAGTCTGTGTATACCACTCTACTGACTTTCCCAGATCTTTTACCGGGATAAATAGTGTGTCAACCCGTAAGAAAGGGCTTGGCATAGAAAAATCATCTCCTTTCCTGATTACACTATATAATATATGATGAAAAAATATTGATGTGCCTTTAATATAATGCATTTCACCAGTAACCAAAAACGAAGTGCTACATACAATGAGAATAGGATGATGAACAACCTCTTCTGTGTAAGGAGGTGTGATTATGGCGAGAGGTTTTATGCCTAATCCCGGCTGAGCGCCGGAAAAAGCACCGGAAGATGTTTCGGCAATATTTCGATCAAAATCAAGAAATCTACCACCACCTGCCCCAATGCCCCCGCCCGTTCCAGCGCCTGTGCCGCCCACAGCAGCTCCACCACTGGCAGTCCCGTCTGCTCAAGAATTGGGTGGGATGTTGAATGGGCTTGTTGGAAATGTTTTTGAGAATAATAATTGGTGGCTATGGGCTGCTGCACTGTTTATCTTCTTCAATCCTGATCTAAGAAAAAAATTCCTTGGTAAAACAAAAGCGGCTGACTAGAATGTTTAGTCAGCCGCTTTTGTTTAATTCAGTCCCAAGCCTTTTCGCTTGGAAATAATATGAGCTTCAATATTATTTGCAACCTCCACCGGATCATCGCCCAATGCTATTTTCCCACCCGTCAGCTCTTCAACCTTATCTGTCAGCAGTTCTACCAACTGCTGTGCTCCAGTAATGAAAGGCGTGGGTGACAGATGTGTATATGCTCCATAAGCTACTGCAAAGAAGCCGTCAATAGTAGCCTTCTGCTCCATCCACTCAGGTGCAGTAACTGCTATTGGAAGCTGGGGAATGTCCACATCAAGATGGTCAGCCAGAGCTGTAACCAGCATAGACATCCTTCCAGTATCGGTGCAGGTTCCAAAACTCAATACAGGTGGAATCTTGAGCATTCCGCAAACTTCCTTAAGCCCGGCCCCTGCCATATTTAGTGCATCCAGGTTGCAGAGTCCCGCTACTTCCAGGGCATGGTTCCCACAGCCTCCGGATACAACAAGTATATCCTTCTTAATCAGCTCTTTTACCAGGTTTACGGTCATCCAGTCCTGTGGTCCGTTTCTCAGGGTTGAACAGTTGGCAAGAGCTACTACACCTTTAATCTTACCTGCAGCTATTACATCTACCAACGGATCCAGCTTATTGCCCAAAGCCTCCAGAACTGCTTCAGTTGAAAAACCTGCTATCGCCTTTGTAATATGCTTAGGTACTTGGGGAGTAATGTTATTGTGCCGTTTTGTAAAGTTTTCTAATGCAAGCTCAATAAGTCTGTCAGCCATTTCATCTACCTTTTCAGGATCATAGGGAATCTTATGCTTCAGTCCCGGCATATCAATTATAGTGCTCACTGCCACAAGAGTAGCCTGATATTTTTCCGCATACATATCAATTGCCGGTGGTGAGCAATTCTCTTCCATAGCTAATACATCAACGGCGCCAGTGGCAAGCATTGGTTCAATAGTCAGCCAGTTACCCATCAAGCCTACAAACACATCGTCAATCGGAAACCTTTGAAGCATTTCTTGGCCAGTTTCTATTGAACCTACGATGTGAAGGCCTTTCGCTCCAATTTTCCTTGCCCGCTCCTGCACCTCAGGGGTTTTGGCCTTTTGCAGTGTTGCAACACCGGCCCAAGGCTGGTGGCCGTTGAATACTATATTTACATAGTCAGGGTCAAAGATACCCAAATCCACATTTACTTCATGGGGTTTTGGAGTTCCAAACAGTATATCCTGGGTCATTTCAAGGCCGATTTGAGTATTATATATTGTGGCCACTCCTAAGCGAAGAGCCTTCAATGCCAACGATACGTGGCTGCCGTCAACATTAGTGAGACAGCTTGCTACGCAGTTCTGTTCCTCATGTACACTTCCAGCCGGGTATAAACCCAGCTTCTTCCATACTTCCTTCCTCTTCTTGGGGGCGAATACCTCCACCATGATATTTGTCTCTTCTGAACCTACATACATTTGTGATTCCAGGAAGTTCGCCAGTTCCTCCGCCATCTTGTTTATATCCTGTTTACTGTCAATACCTACCTTGTCGCACATCCATTTAAGCTTATTCACGTCGGTGATCCTAAATGGAGTTTTCCCCTGCGCAGTCTCTCTCAGGGTGCGGTAGGCTTCGTATGCATGATGGCTGTACGTACCTGCTCCCATTATATTCCTAAGCAGCATATTTCTCATTGCCATTGCATCCTCTGCTATTCCACAGGCGCCTTTGTCCGGTTCACCTTTTAGATTGATTCTGCAGGGGCCGTTTGTACACAGCTGACAACTTAAACCTTGAAGGCAGAATTTGCAGCGTATTTTCTCCTGCTGCGCATATCGATCCCATACGTTGGACATTCCATCTTTCCTGATTCTTGGTATCATTTCTTCTACCGAATCATGGTAGCTTAAGCGGCCTTCAGTCTTTTCCAGTATTGTTTCTCCCATTGATATTACTCCTTCCAATGTGCTATTTTCACAGTAAGTTTTCTCACAAAGCTATGCAAATATGCGTCCAAGTAATATTACATCGCAATAGAAAAGAGCATGATGCTGAATTCAACATCATGCTCTTTTCTATTCATTTATATATTTCCTTTTAAACCGATTTCCTCTGCTGCTTCCTTCATTCCTTCAATTGTTTCTTTGATCACCTCATCCAATTCCATTCCAAGCATCCCTGCTCCTTCTTCGATAACCTCCCTGTTTACGCCTGCGGCAAAGCCCTTTTGCTTCCATTTCTTTTTTACTGATTTCACTTCCATATCCAATATGCTTTTACTCGGTCTCATTAAGGCATTAGCCGCAATAAGTCCAGTTAATTCATCAATAGTATAGAGTACCTTTTCCATTTTCTCTATCGGTTCAACGCTGCAGCAAAGCTTCCAACCGTGGCTTTCCACAGCATGAATATACGCTTCAGGCCACTCTCTCGACCCAAGTATCTCTCTTGCTTTTATGCAGTGCTGTTCAGGATACATTTCATAATCGACATCATGAAGCAGTCCAATAACTCCCCATTTTTCTTCATCTTCACTAAGCAGCTTCGCAAAGTGGCGCATAACAGCTTCAACTGTCAATGCATGCTTTATAAGACTTTCATTCTTATTAAACTCCCTTAAGAGTTCATAAGCTTCAGCTCTGTTTGGAACCTCTTTACCCATAGAAAAATCCTTCTTTCGTGTTGTTTTATTTGTTGTTTTGCAAAATATGCCAAGCAACAAAGCTTATATAGAGAATTATACTACAGACTTTCAAAAAATACTCTTTATCGCCATATAATCCTATGCACCCTTAATATTTGAGATGCTTAATGAACATAATATCAATATCAAATACTGGTTGCTGCATGACAAACAAGGAGGATAAATACTATGAGCGAGGACAAAGTTAATGAAACCAAATTTATCTGCAAATTTTGCAATACCAGCGAAAATGACCGGCCTATATTTAAAACAAGGTTTAAAGGTGACAAGCTTTATGTGTGTGCCAAGTGTCTGCCTGGGTTGATTCATGGGTAGCAAAAAGCGCTAAGTTATTCTTAGCGCTTTTATTAGTTCACCAATTATTTGAATATCTTCACCCTTTCCTCCAAGGGTTTGAATTCCTTTTCACCTGCAGGGGCTGTTGGTTTGCCGAATACCATTTGCCCCATCAGCCTCCAACTTGCCGGTATGCTCCATTCTTTCTTAACCTCATTGTCTATCAGAGGATTATAATGCTGCAGCGATACACCAAAGCCCTCCAACTCCAAGGATATCCAAACAACATATTGAAGCATACCCGAAGACTGTTGAGACCACAGCGGGAAATTATCCTTATATGTTGGGAATTGTGCCTGCAGCCCTTCAACTATGCTCTGATCCTCAAAGAATAAAACTGAACCATAGCCGTTTCTGAATGAATTTAACTTTTCTTCTGTAGGAGCAAACTTCCCTTCAGGTACTATTTTACGCAGAGCTTCTTCAGTAATATCCCACAGCTTGTTGTGATGTTTGCCTAATAACAGTACTGCCATTCCGCTTTGAGAGTTAAATGCAGTAGGAGAATACTTTACCGCATAATTGACTATCTCAACTATTCTTTCATCCGGAACTGCTGCCTCTTTACTTATTCCATAAATAGTACGCCTGTCTTGTACTGCTGAATAAAAGTCCTTGTTCATTTTAAATCCTCCATTTTATTTTCTCTTTTTAATTATCATTATTTCTAATTCAAAGTGTATTATTATAATGCTAATAATAGGCAATAATAATACCACAAATATATGAAGACGTTCTTATTTAATAAAAGAATGACCTTACATATAACAAGGAGGTATTTTATGCTGAGGATTGACAATCCCGCTCCCCAATTCACCCTTATGAGCACTAAGGGTGAGATTTCCCTCGAAAGCTGCAAGGGAAAATATGTAGTACTGTTCTTCTACCCTTTGGATTTTACCCCTGTTTGAAGTACTGAGGTACCTGAATTCAACCGTAGGTTGAAGGATTTCGAGAAATTTAACGCTATAGTCCTTGGGGTATGCACCGACAGTGTGCCATCCCACGAAGCATGGTCCAAATCTTTGGGAGGTGTCGACTACCCGCTCCTGTCCGACTACAACAAGGAAGTATCGAGGGATTATGGTGTCTTAATGGAAAAGGAGGGCATAGCATTGCGCGGCACCTTCATCATTTGTCCTCAAGGGATATTGAAGCATATATCAATAAACGATGCTGCTACAGGCAGAAATGTAAATGAATTCATAAGACTTCTGGCAGCAATGCAGACAAAAAAGGCCTGCCCCGTGAACTGGCAGCAGGGGGACGCTACAATTTCCTAGTCCCCTTCTTTTGCTGAAAACCCTCGATCTCGCTTAATTCCGGTTGTCCATGTTGTTATCCATATAAACATGAAGCCGAATAACAATGATGAGAGTATACGACTTAGCAATATAATAGCTCCATTTGCTCCGATAGCAGTAAAGAGAATCGTCTCCTCTATTACTGCATGGCAAATACCTACGAATGCGAATAAAATGTTCATTTGAGTTCTAGTCATTTTTACTTCTTCGTTTATTTGCATTATGACTCCCGAGCCAAAAAGCAAGCCGACAAAAAGCGCTACTATGAGTCCAAGGGCAGCTTCACCCGGTAATCTCAAAAGCTTAGTTACTCCCCGGAACCTGGCAGATATCTTCTCCAACCAGCCCATATCCTTCAGACATTCAATAGCTATAAGCAAAGGAATTATAATAAATGTCATCTTTAGAATTGTTGAATAACTTACACTTAAGGTTTCTAACAGTACTTTAGTCCAATCCATAATTTACACCCCCGGGATTATCAGATTCAATGCCAGGCATGCCAAGACAGCAGCAATAAACCTTAATCCAGCATTTAATAGTCCGTTCCCGCCACTCTTGCCTATGACCACTGTCTCTATTGCAAGTGCATGGCATATGGAAACAAAAGTACTCATAATAGTGATCTGTCTTGCTGTCAGACCTAATGTCACCATAGCAGCAATTGCACTGTAAAGTGAAACCTGTCCCATCATTATAACCAGGGCTCCCTCTCCCGGCAAACCCATATAAGCCATATAAGGAGAGAAAAAATCTGCAATTCTAATCAGCCAGCCTGAGTGTTCAAGTATCTTAAGCACAAAGATTGCCGGTATAATGTATTTTGTAAGATTTATTATCACCTTTACAGCATTCTTGCCCCCGCGGAAAATAGTCTGTTTTGTAACCATAATACACTTCCTTCACAGCTTCACACATTCTCGGCTTCACCTAGTTTATATACATTTTTTACCCACTTTTGCCCATTCAATCTATGAATGCACCAGAAGGATTTAATAATAAAATCCATACGCAGGCAGAAATATACTGCATACGGCGGCCAATTCCATACCAACCCCGCGAAATAGCCAAGAGGTATGGAGGCTATCCATAGGAAAAGTACATCTGCCAGCATAAGGAATTTCGTATCACCGCCGCCTCTCAGGACACCCTTTGTCATGACAGATTGTATAGACTGGAAAACTACAATAAATGCAACAGCAAACATAAGCTGCTTAGCAATTTCTTTTGTCTCAGGTGCAATATTGTAGAAGTTAATAACAAACGGATTAATTAGTGTAATTATTAACCCAGCAAGAACTCCGATTATTGCACTGAGTACCAGGAAAGTAACACCCTGGGCATGAGCTTTTTCGTATTCACCCTTGCCGATAGTGTTGCCGGTTATAACTCCGCTGGCATTTGCTATTCCCATGATAAATACAGTGCTTATCTGCACTGTTACCGTAGTTATTGCATTGGCAGCTACCATCTGCGCTCCCATTCTGCCCATGATCATGGCCAGTGCACTATTGCCGAAGGTAAGAAAAGCATCACTGACTATTACCGGAGCCCCAACATGCAAGTATTCTTTGACAATCGAAGCATTCAATTTCTGAAATAAGAATTTAAGCTTATATTGAATCTTCTTGTCAAAGAAAAGGAGATATCCAAAAGTAACACCAAATTCAAACAGTCTTGCCAGAAGTGTACCTATTGCTGCCCCAGCAATTTCAAGTCTTGGTGCACCAAGCTTTCCGAATATGAAAATCCAGTTAAAAAACACATTTATAAAGAAGGTGCAGCAAGTTGTATAAAACGCTAATCTTACAACCCCCACTGTCCTCAAAACGATAGTTGTTGTAAGACTCAGACCATGGAACAGGTAGACAAAGGCAATTATCTGCAGATATCTGGCACCATTTTCAATAACCGCTGCATCATTGGTATAAAAAGCCATAATTTGATATGGGAACAGTAAGGTCAGTATAGAAAACATAATTGCAATTGCTGCGCATATCCTATACATCAAAGCTAATGTCTTGCTTATTGAGTCTCTATCCTTTGCACCCCAGTATTGAGCGGTCATAACCGCCGCACCACCGCCAATGCCCAGACATAGAATATTGAATATAAAATAATATTGGTTGGCAAGTGATGAAGCTGAAAGCTGTATCTCGCCAAAGGAACCAAGCATTATAGTATCCATGAGATTTACGCCTATGTTTATTACCTGCTGTGCCGCTATCGGCAGTGCAATAAATAAAGCAGTTTTATAGAAGTTCTTGTCTCTAACGAATAACTGCAAGTTATCCACCCCATTACTCAAATAAAAAATAAATATATTTAATATATTCTATACTGTCATCTGTGTATACTTTATTTCTATGTCTGCCTCTTTTCAAATTCCGGTCTATTTATGGACAGCATGAGAATATCCTTGTACTTCCCGCGGCTGAATACTGCCATTCTAGCAGTGCCTTCATATATGTATCCGCACTTTTCTGCTGCCCTGCGGCTCCCGATGTTATCTACATCTATGGTAACCTGCAGGCGCATTATCTGCTTGCTTAGGAACAGCCATTTCGTCATCAGGGCAAGAGCTTCCGTACAATAGCCCTTTCCACGGTCCTCAGGGTTGAAGATGACGTATCCTACCTCTAGTCCTACCAAATAATGAGCAGTTTTGAAATACACAATATATCCAAGCATGCGGTCAGTTTCATTTTCACATATCAGCAGACGGCCGTAATCTTCCGCCAGCAAGCCGTTTTCACTGAACTTCTTATTCATTTCGACCTGACTGGTGATATTCAGGGGGAGGTAATCCCCCTTGTATTCAAAATTATTTACATGCTCCACCCAATCCTCTATGTCTTGTTGTTTAAAAGGTCTAAGATAAAGCCTTTCACCTTTTATCATTGTGCATCCATCCCTTCTTAATTCAAACACCTACAGTTTCCATAAATTCAATCCGGAAGGCTCATCAAACGCCCTGTTGATTTCTCCATCCGACACATCTATGGCTAGCTCAGGATAAGCTGGTTAAAAAATATCCTGATATGTCAATAATAACATATCAGGATATTAAAGTAAGTCAATTTCAGAAAGTTTGTATATGAATGTGTCCAAACCACCAGAACAGCAGCACTATCAGTATTGAATTCCCGCGATTGCAATGGTTTGATTTTCCATAAGATTTACATCCTCGTATTCAAAACCGTCACTTTTCTTCTTTATGATGCTTATAAGCGGCCTAAAGGGCATTTCCGCAGGTACCTTTCGTACTACCGCTGTCTGTCCGTCTTTTAGCTTCACAAGGCTCCCTACAGGGTATGGGTTCACCTTTCTGATAAATGCTTTTGTTATTTCCACACTGTAATGCTTATCAGCAACAGACATGATATATTCAAGAGCTTCATTGGCAGGCATTGCTTGACGATATGGCCTGTCAGAGGTCATTGCATCATACATGTCAGCAATCCCGACTATCTGCGTCAAAAGGTGAATCTCTCCACCGCTCTTTCTGTTGGGATAGCCGGAGCCGTCCGCATGCTCATGGTGTCCTAATGTCACAGCCCTTACATAAGAGCTTAAAAATACTTTATCCTTTAGATAGTCATAGCCCTTTGACGGATGGTATAGTAACTGACGTTTGTCTTCCATCGTAAGTGGCTCTTTTTTGTAAAGTACTTCCTTGGGCAGCATGGCCATGCCGATATCATGAAATATGCCCCCCATGAAGAGCTGGTATATCATATCGTTATTCAAACCCATTTCCCAGCCAATCAGCACCGATAGCAGTGCAACATTTATCGCTGAACTGTACAAATAGCTGTTTACATTTTTTATATCAATATACTCCAGCTGTTTTTCCTTAAATCCAGTCATCTCATATATTATATCATCCATAAGGGCTGAAAGCTCAGGCATCATAGCTAATATCGGTATAGGCGCCGGAGTACCATCTGGTTTCACATTACTGGCTGCATCAAAGATTTTTTTTACAAGGTTGTGACCCTTCTGTCTGAGCAAAGGATCAACCAAACGATCAATCTCGCCTGTACTGTGCTGGTCTTTGATGTATACAGAATAAATATGATTCTGGTTTATTCTTTCCACCAGATTGGATGTCAGTTGGGCCCCTGCATTAACAAGTATCCGACCATCTTCATTATAAAGTGCCTCGGATAAAACTGCATCTTCAGGAACACATTTAGTTGGAACAAGTCTCATGTAAATCACCTATTTCTTATTATTTAGTTTGTTATATATATAACATAGATAAGGACTATCTTGGCAAATGCCGAAATAATCCTTTAAAGCAATTTTAAAATTCATTTTCGGCAACCCGGCTGCCATAGCTTGAAGCTTTAGGCCCGCGGCTTTGCGTCTCAATCTTTCGATAGATTTGCTATTTTCGATTGGTTTTTGTGGTTCTATTTCCACGCTTTACATTATACAATAACAGTTCCTAAAATGATATAAACGCAAGCATAAGTAGGGCTTTCGTACCATGCAATTAGGTCTTAGGTCTTAGGTTATAGTCATTGCGGTCTTTCTTATGAGAACTGGACATTCAATTAATATCTATATATAATACGATATATCATATATACTATATTGTTATATGATATATGAGCAATTTTAAAGATGACTCTAATTATTAATAAAGAATGGAGGTTTATGAAATGGAAGATATAGTACTGGACGGGATAAGTAAAGACATAGCAGACATTTTCTACCCTTACATCAAGGTCAGAAGTGATACCTTCTCTGCCCTCGAAAATGACATAGAACCGTTTTTAATGAACTTCTTCAACAGCATAAATTACTTCAAGAACAACCCTGGACACTTTGGTACATATAAAATCAAAAATGATATTTTTAACCGGTCAGTATCCTGGGGATTGGTCAAAGGAAAAGGAAATGATACTGTCGTTTTGATTCATCATAACGATGTAGTTGATATTGAAGATTTTAAAACACTTAAGCCTTATGCCTACTCACCCAGTGAGCTTGAAATAGAGCTCCTGAAGATAAAGGAAGATTTGCTGACGGAGGCAAGGGAAGATCTTGAAAGCGGAGATTACATCTTCGGCAGGGGAACAGCGGATATGAAGGGCGGTGGAGCTATACAGCTTGCATTGCTGAAAAGATATTCAGAGCTTGAGAAGCTTCATGGCAATATTCTACTAATTTCTGTGCCTGATGAAGAAAATCTTTCTGCCGGTATGTTAAGCGCAGTTTTATTGTTGAAAGAATTAAAAGAAAAATACCAGCTCAATTATCTGATGATGATAAATTCGGAGCCCCATCAAAGAGTAAATAAAGATGTTGGAGTGCTTTCAGAAGGCTCAGTTGGAAAAATGATGCCCTTCTTTTATGTCAGAGGTTTTTTGTCTCATGTCGGAAAAGTTTTTGAAGGTTTTAACCCGGTAAGCTTACTGGCTGAAATTGTGAACAAGACAGAGCTTAATCTGGAGCTCTCCGACTTTATTGGAAATGAGGCCTCCCCCCCGCCTACCTGGTTATACTTCAAAGAAAGAAAATATAACTATGATGTATCATTACCACCAAGTGCAGGTGGATGCTTGAGCGTTCTTACCCTGAATCGAGAGCCCGCTTCCATGTTGGAATCCATACGGGGAATTTGTACCGATGCCTTCACAGAATTAATCGACAATATGAATGAGAAGTATAGAATTTTAATGGGAAGAATGCGCAAACCCTTTGAGCCTTTGCCGTGGAATGCGAAGGTAGTAACCTTCAAGGAGCTTTATGATGAAGCTTACGAAGCACACGGTGAAGTCTTCAAGCTTCAGTATGATAAGGCTTTGGAAGAGGTAAAAGAGAAGGTACAAGCCGGTGCTGTTTCAATGATTGAAAGTAATTTTTATCTCGTTGAAGCTATTTACGATTTTATCAATGACATATCTCCAAGAGTTGTTATAGGCTTGGCACCTCCCTACTACCCTAATGTATCAAATATCTATATTAAGGATATTAGTGATAAAGCCAAATATTTATCCAATAGCATTATGGATTATTCTTTAAAGCATTTTAATCAAGCATACACTAGAGAATACTTTTTTACAGGTATCTCTGATTTAAGCTACACGTCAATCAGTAACTCAAAGGTTATAGCTGAAGCCCTGGTCGGAAGTATGCCGCTGTTTGGATTGCTATACTCCATTCCCATTGAGGAGATTGAGAGTCTGTCAATGCCTTGCATAAACATAGGCCCATGGGGCAAGGACTTCCACAAGCTCACAGAAAGAGTTTTAAAGGAGGACTTGTTTCATAGAAGCCCGGAGCTTCTTCATTATGCTATTTCGACATTATTGGATTGGGATGCTTGATAACTATCCCAAATAACTTTCCAAACGCCTTTTTAAATATACTTACATTAGCATCAGTAAAATAGTACTTATTCTTTTTAAGCCAACCTCGTTCAGTCCAGTAATTATAATCAGCAGGAAAATATTCTTTCCCCAAGGATGGAAAACCAGTGTACATAGCTTTAAAAGAATGAAAATGTATTATATCAATATATCTTGGAGTCGGGCGTTTTTTGTTCTTCATAGCACTATAAAATTTCGTGGCGGTATCAGTAATTTGCTTCTCAATTTTTTGTTCTCGAATAGAACTAACCGGAAATGGTGGTACCATGATGCCTAATTTTTTCACATAATGAAAACCGCCCCCGCCAAAGTATGAAAGATCAAAAAGCGTCTCTTTCAAACCAATGGGACCTGCACTAGTAGCAATCGCTAATGCAAATTGATTAAAAAAACGTGGGCGATGGCCAATATAGCATAAACGTTCAATAAAGTTCTTCATTATTGAAGTTGCTCCATTGCAATAATTAGGCGAAACAAATATTACACCGTTGGAATTCTGCATTTGTTCTTCAATTTTCACCCTGTCATCTTTTAACGGACAAAAATTCTCACCTTTTGAAATACATGCAAAGCAACCACGACAAGTTTCTAAATGTATTTCATTTAGGAAAATATAATTAAACTCTATATCTCCTAGCCCTTTTAGTTTTTCCTCTATCCGTTGAGTAATTTTATAACTATTTCCTTTTCTTGGGCTACCTATAATCGCAAGCACTTTCATTCCTTATTCACCTTCACATTTACTAAATTAATAAACTCTCCTCTGCAGTCTAATATTTTATGTTGCAAAAATTCTGCAACGTATTAGTATTTTTACTATAACTCCAGCTAATAGATTTTTTAATATCGGAATTTGTACGTCGTAGAAATATGTTGATTTAGGATCAGTCCATCCTGCATTTTTCCAATAGTCCTTATCATACTTGCAATCTTTTGTATCGGCAGTAAAAATTATTTTTTGATAATTGTATGCCAGCAGCTCAAAAAATTTAGGTTTTATAGGAGCTTTTTGACTAGCATATTCAATTAGTTTAATTGCTTCAGCCTTTAACC
This sequence comes from Clostridia bacterium, assembly GCA_035628995.1. Taxonomy (NCBI): domain Bacteria; kingdom Bacillati; phylum Bacillota; class Clostridia; species Clostridia bacterium. The sequence goes on from DASPIR010000033.1 coordinate 48,929, forward strand.
TTTTTTCAATTCCTAGTACATATTTTGAATCTCTGGCATACCGCCCATTTTGGATACCGATTATTCCGGTAATTCTATAGCCGATAACACTAACAATCATTCTAAGTGTATCTAATGCTTGTTTTTCTCCAAACGCACCAACTGTGGTCATTATAAGCGCATATTTCCCCTTGAACAACGGCCTATGGCATATATATGAGCTCCTGTCAAAGAAATTCTTCATAATTCCTGAAATTGAAATTGTATAGGTAGGAGAGTAAAATATAACAGCATCAGCTTCGTGCAATTTTTTAATCACTCTCAGATAATCATCTTTCAGAGGACATGCTTCCTCGCCTTTCTCATAACAAACCATGCAGCCTTTACACATCTTTATATCATAATCAGAAAGAAAAACGTATTCAAAATCAACCTCAGTCATCTCTTTTATTGCTTTTTCTATTTTTGACACATAATTATATCCTGTTCCGTTTTTCCTTTGGCTGCCCATCAATGCTAAAATTTTCATATTATTTTACCTCCTTTCTTCATAATGGCAAATAATAAAAATGTTTAGTTAATCATCAATATTGTATATAATATACTAGACAGTACAATATGACGTGTAGTATACTTACAGTATACTAATATACCCCGAGTATACTACGTATATACTAAAAAATCAATAGAAAGGGATGAAAAATTTGGAAAATATTTTACCTAGACGCGAAAGGGAACGGCAAGTAAGAAAATCAGAAATGATCGAAGTTGCAGAGAAACTATTTATACAGAATGGTTATGAAGGTACTTCGATGGATGATATTGCAAAAGAAGCTCAGTTCACAAAACGTACAATATATCAATACTTTATAAATAAAGATGATTTATTTTATGCAGTAGCTCTCAAATTTGCGAGACAATTAAATTCAAACTTTAAAGAAGCTTTTATTAGCAAGAAAACCGCCCTTGAGAAAATCCACTATGCAAATCTGCAATATTTCCAATTTTTTAAGGAACATCCTGAGGTTTTCCAGTTGATTAACCATGTACCACAAGGTAAACCTGGGAAAGAAGTCAGCCCTAACTATATAGAAATGCTGAAGTTTCAGAGTGAATCATTTCAGATGTATACAGAAATTATTGAAAAAGGCAAAAAAGATGGAAGCATGTCCCCTGATTTGGATGCCAAAAAAGCTGCTCACTTTGGTGTGCTCACAGTCATGGCATATATGAATACTATGTCCAAGGCCAGCAATAGATACTTTGAAACTTATGGATTCGCTAAAGATGATTTTATTCTTTTCGGGCTCAAAATGATAACCGAAACATTAGCACCTAAAAGTATATAACTCCGTTGTCAGGCACTTCCTCTCCCCTGGCTTGCTTGCTAATATCTTTGTATGGGTTTCCCATGGGCGGGGCATACCAATTTATAAGGAGTTTGAGATATTTTAGTAATTGACTCAAGCATCATTGAATCATCCCAATTCCATGGTGGGGGATATGGTATCAGCTTACCTTTCTTGTTTTCCAGCAAATCCCCTGCAAACAGGATGTCATCATAAAGCAGGCATACATGCCCCGGGGTGTGCCCTGGAGTCGGTATGACATCAATACCGTTAATTTTCTGTTCTGGTTTATAGGGATTTATATCCTTTGGCTTTTTTACCTTGAAAAAGTACTTTAAATACTTCTTAAAACCATAACGGTCAAGCTCACCGGTAATATACGGGATGTCCTCTTTGGAAGCCCAAACCTGAGCCCCTGTCAGCTGCTGAAGCATGAATACATTCCCTATATGGTCTATGTCATGATGTGTCAATAATATATGTTTTATATTCCCAAGCTGTATCCCCATAGACCCTAATTCTTTCATTATACTTTTGCCCTTCCATGGGAGTCCCGTATCAATCAGAGCAGTTTCACTGCCCACGACAACATATACATAGCTCCCTGCGGTTGAATCCAACAAATAGACACTTTCAGATATTTTCATTTCTTTTCACCTCTAGATCAATTAGTTTAAGTTAGAGCCGCAAAAGATTCTTAATGTCAATATGAGATTGAAACTTACTTTTCCAGAACATAAATCATAAAAGGACTTTTACTCTCATCATATGGATTCTTCTGATAGTCTCCATAGAACTCTTTTATAGTAAAGCCTGCTCCTAAAACCATTTTTTCAATTGCTTCCTGGGAAATGAGCTTGAACTTCAGTTTCAACAGCTTTTTGCCTGTCTGGTTACCTTCCCGATCATAGAACTCGTATAACTGGGTAATATCAACTATTGCGTCCTGGTTTTCCTTTGATGCCATAAAGAATTGAAGCCGACGACGACCAACTCATACTTACTCTTTAAATTCATATATCGGATATCAGCTTGAATGATATCCGCCGCCAGCCCTGCTTTATCCAATTTTCCTTGCAGCTGTTCCAATAACCCCTTGGAAATGTCAACACAGTCCAGGTCCATGCCTGACCTTAAAAGTGGCAGCGAGAGCCTTCCCGTACCGGCCATCAGCTCAACTGCCTTACCTTTAAAGCCCTTGCATCTGTCCACAAAGAAACCGATGTCATAATCAGCCTGATTATATATATCATATATGTCTGCAACATTATCATAGTTATTTATGTGCATTTATACTCACTTCCTCTTCTTATACAAAATGACTTCTAGATTATTCGACATAACTGCTTCTAGTCATACAATAAAAGTACAGTGCACTTATAAGTACACTGTACTCTAATTATATGAATTTCTACCATGTTTGTAAATATTCTCAATTTTTTCCCAAGACTTAAACCCAGGGTTGGTATTATCAATCGATAATAAAATCCTTTAATTCAACGTAAGGATTCAAATGATAGGTCCGTGCAGCGAGGTTTTTTCCATGCAAGGCCTTTTTAGGACACAAATTGAAGCATGCTCCGCACTGCTGGCATTTGTGCAGCCAAACCGGCTCTCCGTTCTTAATATCAATATTCTTTACCGGACATACCTTTTGGCAAATACCGCAGCCATCACAATTGCCATCTACATTGAATTTTTTGTCCTCATACGGTATTATCAGCCTTGCAAGCTTGTTTGCAAGACCTGTAAGGATTACGCTGTCGATGAACTTTACCTTGTCAGGATTATGTTCGCCTTTAGCTTTGATGATTGATACGATCTCGTCGGTCTTTGCGTCCCATGCGTCGAGTGATTCCTGTGTTCCGTTTGCCACAAGGTAAAAGCCTGCCGAAAGCTTTAAGCCTCTTGACTTCAACCGGTTTCCCACCTGCAGCATTGTACCTGCGGGCATCCCGCCTGTCGTTACCACAGCAAAGAAATATTTATTTTTGTCTCTGATATCCAGCTTCCGAATCAGCTTTGATACAACTGCAGGCATTCCCAGGTCTATTACCGGGAATGCGAACCCGATCCGATCCGCAGAAAGATCTATGCTTTCGTTCAGAGCCCTATAAATCGGCACAAGCTCTGTATCCCCCAATTTCCCTGCGATAATCCGTGCTGCGCTCAGAGCATTGCCTCTGCCTGAGAAGTAGAATATGATCGTACTCATATATTTTCCCCCTATATCAGGTAAGCATTCTAATTAATGTTTACACTGTCAACTTTATCTAGATTATACATCTTAATGTTTACACTGTCAACATATTGTGATATGCTTTTATTATTAATTATTCGATGAGTTAAAGAGGTGTTGTTATTGGCTAAGGAAAAATACCACCACGGTGATTTGAAAAAGGAATTACTGAAAAAGGGATTGCAGCTACTCAACAAAGACGGCTATGAGGATTTTTCATTAAGGAAAGTGGCGGTTATGTGCGGTGTAAGCCATGCAGCTCCCTATAAGCACTTCAAGAGCAAGGAGGAGCTGATAAGCGCTATTGCTTCAGATGTATCAAAGAGTTTTACATCTGTGCTTGAAGGTGTCATGCAAAGTTTTTCGGATGATCCTAAAGCCAGGACGATAGAAATGGGAAAGCAATATGTAAAATTCATGGTGGAAAATCCGGATTATTTCAAGTTCATATTTTTGACCGATCATCATAACCCTATTCTTATCAAAGATGATGTATTTGTGATTAGAGAAGGGCATCCCTTCGAAATGGCGAGAAAATGCGCTGCAGATTATTATGCATCGATTAACCTTGACGAGAAGGATTGGGCAGTAGAAACGCTGGCTTTATGGGGTTTGATACATGGCTTTGCCGTACTTATGGTACACAACACCATTTCATATTCAGGTGATTATTTGACTTTGATAGAAAGAATGTTGAAAGAAAAGCTTAAGCTCTAGGTGCTCGGAGTATATTAAATGTTTCACGATTTCTCCATTTCCATCCAGTTTTTCTTAGATACCACATACCCGTCAGCTCGAAGCTCTAAAAGAAAACTCTCAGAACTTTATTTTCTATCTGCAAAAATCGACATTTTTAGTGTATACTAATTAAGTGATTTAAATTATTTGGAGGATACTATGATAAAAGTAGATAAAGATGCAGTAAAATTTGAGGGCTATGAATTGGAAAACTTGATTGTATTACTAGAGCAAGTAGTGAAAAATTCAATCATAGATACTAGCAGCCGGGAATTCGCAATCTCCTTTCTGAAAGCTTTCACAACATGCTTCGGGGATAATATAGGCAAGGGTTCTATAACAGATAAAAAATAGATTATCAAGCATAAAGCTCCAACAGATATGTTGGAGCTTTCAGTCTGGGACATCATATTTATATGATGTCTTTATTTTGCTTATTTGTGGAGAACCATCACTTCTGTTTTGTAAAAACCAATGTATAGAAATAATTAATGATATCACTTCTCCTGATGATACCGATAAATATATCATTATCATCAACTACAGGGATAAAGTTCTGATTAACCGAAAGAAGTATCAGGTCTTCTATATGTGCATCAATAGAAACCGGTTTGTTATGCTGGTATTTCGGAATGTCTCTGACTAATATCTTATTGGTGTCTTTAAAGTTCAAATCCGGTGCATGCTTCAAACACCAGAGTATATCCCCTTCCGTTATTGTGCCTGCATATTTCCCATCGTTATCAATTAAGGGCAATGCAGAATACCTGTGAAACTCCATCTTTTCTATCACTTGCCTCATTGTCGAGTCCGCTGATATCCAGATAACTTCTACTTTTGGTGTAAGAAAAAAAGCTATATTCATTTGTTTCCTCCTGGTTCATTTGGCAAATCGGTAGCAGCCGACTCTATTATAGCTGTTTTTCCCACATAAATAAACAACATTTTACTTTATCTTTTCATCTATTTTTTTAATGCAGTTCCTTATATATTCATCTTCCAAAGGCACTCCCTGATACCACACCTGCTGAAAGTCCTGATTGCTTCCAAAGCAGCGGGCTTTGATTATAATCTCCGGGCGATATTCAAAATGCAGTATGTCAAAGTGCCCCCATTTGCCTCCCCAAATGAAGTTGTGCTTTTCAAATAACGCAGCAATTTCAACAGGATAGGAGGATAATCTTTTTTGCCCTTCTTCTCTGGATGCCCACTGCCAATAATCCCTCTTATCCCGTGCAAGGTCCACTGCTATACCATAAGAATGAGGACTCAAGCGATTCGTACCCGCAATAACACGATAATTATAGGTACCATTGCAAGGATATATACATGATCTAATATCACTCCTATTTTCAGCTGCCACAGAAAGCTCTCTCATAACATTTTTTAGTGCTTCTGCAGCTTGATTTTTTTCATTAAACTGAAACGTTCCATATCCTACCTTAACATTTGCCAGGTTATTTTCAATTTGCTTCTGTGATGCTCCATAAACCTCATTCAATAGACTGTATACCCTGGCCCGCCCCGGATCATGGTTTTTATCCATAAGCTTTTTTATCGGTACAACAGGATAGGCTTGCTCCATCATATCCTGCAAATCGGGATAAGCAATTTTAGTTTCGACGCTCTTGACTTTTTTATCATCGTATAGAATCTTCTTTCCGGATTTTATTACAATATATACTTGCCCATCCGATTGCTCCACATTTGAGATATTCTCAGGATAAGCCATCATCAAGCTTAGAAGATCCTGTTTCATAGTAATGTCATAGGAAGATACAGTTGTTTTAATAAAAGCTGCGCCCCGCTGCGGGCTGGTTATTAGATATGCAGATGCAATTATTAAGTAAAGTATCAAAATGAAAGCTTTGACTTTTTTCATAAATCATTCACTCCCTCATTTTATATACTCCCCAATAATTTTGCATACTAAATTAGAAATGTTTTCCCAATTATCGCAAACTTTTTTGATTCAAATTGCCTAATCCATATGAAGTATATAGCAGCCTCAAGATTATAAACATCGAAAATGCCCCGAATACAGGGTAGAAGAAGCTGATAAGGCTTTTGAACTCCAAGAAAGACAAGGGTAAGCAGCAGAAAATAGTGATGAAACAGGTTAGCACATATGACATATGTCTGCTTCCACTCAGCCTTTTGGCTATACTGAAGGCATTTGATACAGCAGTTGAAAATATTTCGCACCATATGCAGAAGGTCACGATATTCCTGATTATTTTTCCAAAACCCGAGGTTATGTAGCTCATTGGAATCGAGTATTCAAATACTTGTGGGCTTTTAAGAGTAAGACTTATGTTCAGCATCAACGATAGAAGCATAAGCCCAAAAGCCCCCAAAAGAACTCCCATCCTTAAGACATAAGGGTCTTTTATTCTCTCTGGTATTGCGGCTAACACGCCAAGGGAAAGAAAAGTATTATAGCAGCAATAGAAGAGGAAAAAGAATAAAGGCTTGATAATGCCGCCTTGATAGTTCTCTAAAAGCTTTGAGCTGATGCTCCCCATATCACTGTTCATTATAGTCACTGCAAGCACTGCAACAATGACAGAAAAAAGCATAGGTACGATGATAGAATTGATTCTTAGTATTCCGGAAAGGGCTTGAAGTATCACGACCAGTGTAAGCAATGCCATAAGGGCTATCCCCCAAGCTCGGGAGAGGCCCATGCTTTCCTGGAATAGGGCGCCACTGCCTGCAAACATAATGGAGGTACCTATAAGAAGAAAAGCAGTCACAAGGATATCAAAAACAAATCCCACCTTCTTCCCTGCTATACGATATATAAGCTCCTTATAGTTGTAAGTATTGTAACAAGCCGCAGCCTTCATGACCGCAGCGGCTATGATGTAGAAAAGTCCACCTGACAGTAGGAGGGTCAACATTCCGATTCGTCCGAAGCAAGTGAAGAACTGCATGATTTCCTGACCTGAGGCAAAACCGGCACCGACCACTGTGCCTATAAACACTGCACCAATCTGGAGTGAAAGCTTAATATTCTTCATTATAGAATTCTCCTTTATACGGATAATTATATCTATACTTATTTAAGCTTTTGTTGTCCTATGAAAGAAAAGTAAAAGCCGTTTACTGACAATCAGTAAACAGCTTTTACATAAGTTCTTGGAATCTATTTTATCAATGTTACAATCGAGTGAGCCAAAGCTTTAATACTGGTTCCTCTATCTCCAATTTTGATACAATAATCTACTTCATAATCATTTGAATTCATAACTACGATAACTAAAGTACCATCAGAATTCTTAAAGGCAGTCGTTTCAAGCTTGTCACAACCGCTGCAGCTGCAGCCTATTCTAGTCGCTCCCGGTTCTATATACTTACTAAAATGGCCGATGTAATAATAGGAATTTTCGTAATGTATTTCATCAGTATTAGTATTTGCTATTATAGGAGCGTCGCAATAATTACCTACATGGTTAGGCCCTCCGGTTTCGTTCAACACCATGTTCCAATCAATCCATCCCACTGTCCAATTGTTGAAATCGTTTATCATGTTATGCCCGTATCTTTCACCTACACTCCACGAATCCAGATGTACCCCGCCCTCTTGGCAGCCTTCGGTAAATAGGAGCTTTTTGTCAGGAAAAGCTGCATGAGTCTTAGCCAGGTTTTCAAATTGGTCTCCCGAGTACCAGTGAAAGCCTACTCCCCAAACATACTTTGCACATTCCTCATCCTCAAGAATAACCTTAGCCCTTTCAAATACCTGATCTGTATTATGGTCCCATACTATTATATTTATGTTTCCCAGAGCTTCTTCTGCAAATATCGGTCCGAGATAATCCCTGACAAAATCTCTTTCTTCTTCATGGCTGTATATGCAGGAATCCCATGTCTGGACAGCATCCGGCTCGTTTTGCACCGAGACGCCCCATATGTCTATTCCTTCCCTTCTGTATGCCTTTATATATTTTACAAAATATCTTGCCCAGCTTTCCCTGTACTTTTCTTTCAACTTGCCTCCGTGATTCATTTCTCCATTCGTCTTCATCCAATAGGGAGGACTCCATGGGGATGCAAGAAATTTAATTTTAGAGCCATTCACACCCATTGCTTCCTTTATCATAGGAATAAGGAGATTATAATCTCTTCCAATATTGAAAAACTTAAGGTCTGCATCACCTTCTATTTCAGCATATGAGTAATTCCCAAGAGAAAAATCACAGCTGTTGATGTGGGTGCGGCAAAGTGAATAGTTAATACCTTTTTGGGGGTCAAAATATGCCTCAAGTATCTCTTCTCTTTTCTGGCTGCTCATTTTATAAAAGGTATCTGCAGCTGCCTCTGTAAAAGCCCCGCCAAAGCCTTCTATAACCTGATATTCCTGGCTTTCATCTATCGCAATAATAGTTTGGTTCAGGTTCTCAAAAGATGATAAATACAATCCTTCTTTTTCACTCATTCTGTCAGCAGTATTCTTTGCTGTCTGTATTAATTCCAATTTATTATTCATGGGTTTCACTCCTTATTCTCATTACAATATCAACTCTTTATTGCTCCCGCGGTAGCACCCTTTGTAATGTGCTCATTCAATACGATATATACAAGCAGTGAGGGAAGCGCCACAAGGTTCATTACCGCAAACTGTACCGAGTAGTTGGAAGCATATTGTCCTGCAAAATAATATACTGCAAAGGGCAATGTCCTGTAAGTATCGCTGGACAGGTAAGTTGCTGCCATAATAAACTCGTTCCAGGTATTAAGTATAGTCATAATGGATATAGTCATTACAGCCGGTTTTACCATTGGCAGTATGATTGAAAATACTATACGTATAATGCCACAGCCGTCAATAACTGCAGCTTCCTCAATTGATCGGGGTATTGTCTCCATAAAGCCTGTCATCAGAAACACTCCAAGGGGCAGAGAAAACGCAATATAAGGAATTATTAATGCAAGATAAGAGTCACTGATACCGACGAATTCGAAGGTCTTATAATTCGGCAGAAGAGTTGCGTGTATGGGTATCATCAGACCCAAAAGTATAAATGCAAAAGTTCGTTTCCTGAGCTTCCACTCCATACGAGTTAAGGCGTAGCCCATCATAAGTGAGAAGAGTACGGTGAAAAAGCCTGCGGCAATATTCACTATCAGACTGTTTATCAGAAATTTGAATATCTGTCCGTCCACCCACGCAGTAACATAGTTCTGCCATTGTGGAGGATCAGGCCACTTCAATATGTTCGCACCAAACAAGTCCCCGCTTTTGCACAGCGAAAAATCAATAAGCCATACCAAAGGGAAAAGCTGCCCGATGGAAAAAACAGCCATAAGTATATACATGCAACGCTTACGGATTTTTGGCTTCGTATTGCTAACTTTCATATTATCCATAATGCCTTCCCCCTTTCTCAGTATTCTATCGCTTCGCGCTTAAGCAGTTTATTCAACAAATATGTGGCAATCAGGCAGGCTATTACGAATAGCACAGATATTGCGTTTCCGTAGCCATACTCGTATGAGTTGAACGCCTTTATATACAGATAATTTGCGAGGAACTGGCTGGTATTCCCAGGACCCCCGTTTGTAGTCAGATAGATGGTTTCCATTTGCTTAAGAGCAGCAATTACTGCCAAGGTGACATTTATCCTTATAACCGGCTGGAGCAGAGGAATTGTTATCTGGGTATAGAGCTTCAAACCACTCGCACCATCAATTCTTGCAGCTTCATACAGCTCCTCAGGTATTCCTTTTATGCCTGCGTAATAAATAAGCATGCCCCAGCCAAAGCCCTGCCACATTATTATGATCAGTAAGGACCAAAGCACCAGCTTTGGATTGCCGAGCCATTCCTGCTTTAAGAAACCGAGATGAAATAGATCCAGAACCTTGTTCAGCAGACCATATTGCGGGTCATAAATACCTACCCACATTCTGGAGGTTACTACAATAGAGATGACACAGGGGATGAAAAATATTGCCCTGAATACCTTCTCAAGCCTTCCGCCTATCCGGTCAAGCATTATTGCTGCAGTAAGACACAAGGGATGCTGTATCAGTACATATCCTGTTGCCAATAGTAAAGCATTACGCAAGGAAATCCAAAACACCTTATCATGGAAGACAAGCTCCTTGAAGTTTGCCAACCCGATAAACTCTGGTTTTCCAATGCCTGACCAGCTTGTCATTCCGTAATAAATACTTAGAACTATAGGAAGAAAAACTGCAAATACAAAAACAGATAAGCCAGGAAGTATGAGTATTGAAATGATTTTTTTATCCCGCAGCATCTTATTCATTAAAAATCCCCCTTAGGACAAATTTGATGCAGAAGCTTTGTGCTTCTGCATCAAAGTGTTCTATATTTACTTTGCTGAAGCGTCCGCTGCTGCTTTGTCCATTTCTTCGAGGAATTTCTCAGGAGTCAACATCCCTGCAGCAAGCTCTTGAGACAGATTCTCAGAAGATGTTTTAAAGTCCGGGGTCAAGCTGTCATTCCAGCTGGTACCGCTTATTGAAGTTGTAACGCTTAATACTTCAGTAAGTTTTTTCTGCAGATTTGTTTCTTTGCCTGTCAGATAGCTGTCATATTTTTGTCCTGGCACCACTAATCCAAGCTGCCAGCCGTTTTTAGCCCAGTTATCCGGTTTCATTATATATTTGAGGAGTTTAATTGCTTCATCTTTTACCGGTGAGTTGGCTGATACAGCATAGCCGCCGCCGTTCCAGGCAAGTATGTCGGTAGACTTTCCAGAACCGGTACTCGGCCCCGGGAATTTGACTACATCAACGTTTTTCTTGAAGGAATCGCTGAAATTAGGATTGCTGTCCATACCTACTTCCCATGCACCCATGTAGTACATAGCTGCTTTTTCCTGTGCGAACAAATTGTTTGCTGCGCCGTAGTCAGCAGCCACAAAGGAGTCCTGGAAGCCTTTAACATCCATTAAGGCTTTTACGTCTTCTGCTGCTTTTTTCAAAATTGGATTCTCTGTAAACTTCACTTTACCGTTTATTGCATCATATATAAGCTTCTGATCTCCGCCTTCTTTGATTACCAGGTCCTGATAGAGCAGAGAAATTGCCCATTTATCCTTACCATTCATTGCTATAGGGGCAATGCCCTTGGCTCTGAAGGTCTTAGCTGCAGCTATAACCTCTTCGAAGGTCTCAGGTACTTTTACGCCATTACTTTCAAACAATGCTTTGTTATAATATAAAACCATATAGTCTGTGTTTCTTGGAAGTCCGTATAGTTTGCCATCAAGACTGAAGCCGTCCAATGCTCCATTGAAGAACTGGTAGTCCTTGAAGTCCGCTGCGTTCAGCTCAGCAGCGTAGCCCGCTTCCATTACAGGGTTGAAGAAGGACGGCTGCCCCCATACCATGTAGATGTCCGGAATCGAGTTCCCTGAAGCATACGCTTTGAATTTCTGCTTGTAGGGCTCATCCTGAAGGGCTTCCAACTGAATTGTCACGTTAGGATTTTCCTTAATATAATTATCTATCAGCATTTGTTCAAGCTTTCCTTGTCCTGATGCACGGTCCGGGAGGTTGGAAAAGAACTTGATTTCAACTTTAGTTTCCTTTGGAGGTTCTGTCTGTGTAGCAACCGGCTTTTCGGCTGTACATCCGGCTATGCTTAATAAAAATATCAGTGTAAGCATAATGCTGGTCAGCTTAATTATTGTCTTTTTCATTGCACTTCCCCCTTTTAAAATCTGGTTTCAACGGCACTTAGCTTAAGGATCCATTAAGCAAGTTCCCTTGGCATACCTTTAATACATTTTCATTATATCTTCATAAAAAAACACTTGATAGTATGTATTCTTTGAAAATAGTTTAAATTTTTCGAATGATTAGTTTCGTCACCCTTTTAACTGTAGCCAGGTTTATTATTAATTGGTATTATTTAGATAGTACATGTTTTATAAAAGAGGGTGTATGGCATGAAAATATTAGGAAAGTACTTGGCTAAGCTGCATACAGGCTATATGAACCTTGGCTTCAAATACAAAGCCTTAGTGATATTCAACAGTATAATAATCCTTATTTCAATTATACTTGGAACATATTCCTATGTCACCTCATCAAAAATGATACAGGACAATGTGACCTCGACAAATGTGAGGGATATTGAGCAGATAACCAACAGTATGGACTTTTTGCAGAAGGACATTTACGATCTGTCTACCTTCATATGTATAAATCCCACTGTACAATCCTTTCTCCGGGCAAAAAACAATACGCAAAGCAAGCTGGTCAACAACAATCTGGGGTCATTCAATAATCTTCTCGCCTCCAAGGATTACATAAGCTTCATTGTTATTTACAATAAAAATGGAGATGAGTATTATATAAGCAGTGATAGAAGTACCGGTATAAAAAGCTATGAGTCAGTCAAACAAAGCAAGCTGTATGAAAAAGTTCATGCCCTGAAGGGGGCTCCTGTATGGGTTGACCTTAATGCTGAAAACCAGGTGTTTATTGTGGATAATAAGGCTCCTAAAATAGCGATGGTCAGAGCTTTGCTGGACAACAACAACTTCGATCCCTCAGGACTCTTGGCTATTTGTGTGAATCATGATGTGCTCAAAAGCATTTATGGCAGCAACAGCAAGATCTCCGGCAATACGATGATACTGGACAAGGATAACAGGGTCATTACGTCCAGCCAACCACTGGACATGAGTGCTGCAGATTATGAGACACCGAATATATTGTCACATATGAAAAATGAAAGCGGCAGTGCAATTTTCAGGACCAACGGCAAGAAGCTGCTCATGGTGCATAATACAATGAAACAAAGCGGCTGGAAGGTGGTTTCTATAACACCCATTGTTCTGCTGCTAAAGGACCTGAACTCCATATTAGGTCTGACCGTTGTTGTCATTCTGGTATGCATTGCCATCGCTTTCATGTTTTCTGCTTATACATCCTCAATATTGACTTCGCCTATTAATCAGTTGCTGAGGTCTATGGAAAAGGTTAAAAACGGTAATTTCAAAGAGAAGGTGGATTTCAAATACAACGATGAGATTGGTATGCTTGGGGCCCAATATAACGATATGATTGATAATATCAATAATCTGATTGGCAAGGTATACAAGCTTCAGATAAAGGAGCGGGAAGCTGAATTGAAAGCACTTCAAGCCCAGATAAATCCGCATTTTTTGTATAATACCCTCGATACGATATTCTGGAAAGCAGAGAAATCAAAGCAGAAGGACATTAGTGAAATGGTATATGCCTTGTCCCGGCTATTCCGTACAACCTTGAACAAAGGCAGTGAGTTTATACTTGTCAGGGAAGAGAAAGAATTCATTGAACACTATTTGCTGCTCCAAAGCAGCAGGTTCAGGGAAAGACTGACCTATGAAATCGACTTTGATCCGCTGATACAGGATTATTCAATTCCAAAGCTGATATTTCAACCCTTTGTTGAAAATTCTATTATACATGGAATGGAAGCCTATGATAGAACCTGTCATATAAAGATAAGCGGAATATTTGCAAATGATAAGATGGCATTCATAATTGAAGATAATGGCGCAGGAATAAGTCAAGATACTATCGGTAAGCTTTTGGACAAAACCCGAAATGATGAAAAGGGCTTTCCCTCAAAACAAGGATACGCTATCAGCAATGTTGATCAAAGATTGGCGCTATACTATGATGGTGATTATGAAATCAATATCACCGGCTCGACGGGAGAAGGAACAAGAGTTGAGATTATTATCCCTAAAGTGTACAGGGCAATAGGCTAATAAATGGGAGGGTCAATATGTATAAGCTTTTGATAGTGGATGATGAAACGGAAATCCTTGAAGGCCTCAAAACCATTATAGATTGGGAGAATAACGGCATCACGCTGTGTGGGGAGGCCTGCAACGGAATAGAGGCTCTTGAGAAGATACATCAGCTGTCACCAGATATTGTGATTATGGACATCCGTATGCCTTTACTGGATGGACTGGAGCTTCTGGCAAGGGTCTCTCAAAGCAACCTTCCTGTCAAATGTATTATCCTAAGCGGTTACGACGATTTCTACTATGCACAGAAGGCAATCAATCTGAAAGCTGCCAACTATCTGTTGAAGCCATGCAGACCCAACGACATACTTGAAGCTGTCCTGAAGGTGAAAGCTGAGCTGGATGAAGCAAAGCAGCAGGAGGCATTATTCCATAAATACAAGCAGCAGTTTCAGTATAGTATGCCTAACTTAACAGAAAATACAAACAAGCTTGTCAAAACAGCTATAGGTTTTATCTATTCCAATTATTCGAAGGATATAACTTTGGATTTTATAGCTAAGAAAATCTATATTACTCCTGGTTATCTAAGCCAATTATTCAAGCAGGAGACCGGCGTCAATTTCCTGGACTTCCTCAATCAGCACAGGATTGAAAAAGCAAAGGAATATCTAGCCGGTACTTTCTTGAAGAATTATGAAATAGTCGACAAGATTGGTTTCAAGGACGAAAAATATTTCTCACAGGTCTTTAAACGGTATACTGGACTGACTCCATCGCAGTACAGAGACAGCTGCAAGTATTGATAGACGATAAATGCCTATTAAGTTGAAGCACTGCAGTTACAGGATTTCATACTTTGCGGACATTCAACAGGGGGTGCGATAGCCATCAGATATATGGCCAGCGAGATAAATTCAACTTTGAATTGACGCAATTTATTGAGGAATAATATGCATAAAACCGACATAACTTAACCAGCCTATTTACAATTATTAGTAGTTTATGATACAATTTGTAAATAATGGTAATTTAGGAGGGTTTTATGAAGAGAACAAAAGTCCTTATACGATGTGGTGCTGTATTGCTTATTATATTCTCAATGCTTTGCCAGACAATTACGGCTTCCACAGCACCCGATACCCAATCTCCCACGGCTCCGAAAGAATTAACTGTTACCAATAGAACCTTTACAGCTATTTCATTAAGTTGGACAGGCTCATATGACAACACAAAAGTAAAGGGCTATCAAGTGTTCAGGGACGGCAAGAAAATAACTACCACTGCAAAAACAACTTATACAAATAAGGATCTAATCCCAGGACGGAAATATACATATGCCATAAAGGCGTATGATGCTGTCGGGAATGTATCACCGAGCAGTATTGCCTTAAGCACAACAACGATAAGTGATTCACAGAGCCCTTCAGCTCCAGGAGACCTTGCAGCACCCTCTTCAACCTTTACTTCCATATCACTCACTTGGGAATCCTCAACAGATAATGTAGGTATCAAGGGTTATGAAGTATACCGCAACGAGAAAAAAGTCGCATCTACATCCGCTGCATACTATGAGTGCAAAAGGCTTACGCCGGGTACTGCTTATACCTTTTATATAAAAGCACATGATAAAGCAGGCAATTACTCTTCACAAAGCAATCGCGTTTCTGCCAATACTGTATCGGACAAAGCAGCACCATCTCAACCGAGCGGACTTGAAGCTTCCTCCGTTACTGTAACAGAAGTGAATCTGACATGGTCACCCTCTTCGGATAATGTTAAAGTTAAAGGCTATGATATCTTTCGTGATGGAGTTAAGATTGGCACAACAAGTAAAACAGGCTACCTCAACAAAAGCCTGATCCCTGGAAAAAGCTACACCTATATGGTAAGAGCCTCCGATATTTCCGGGAATCTATCAGGTAACAGCAGCCCGTTAAAAGTGACTACATCAAAAGATTTACAGGCACCTGCAGCTCCAGCCGAGCTTAAAGTAACCGCTGTCAATGGCTCATCCGTTTCTCTTGCATGGACGGCAGCCACTGATAACGCAAAAGTTGCAGGTTATCAAATCTATTGCAATGGCATTGTAATTACCACAGCAGTCAGAACCTCACGTATTGTAAAAAGTCCATTTGGACTAGGTCTTGATGTATACTGGGTAAAGGCCTTTGATCAAGTAGGCAACCTTTCGGGCAGCAGCAATACAGTAACTGCTATTACACTTCCCGGATAAGCTATTTTATATATGATGCCAGTCACCATATTCTAGACTGGCATCATTGTTTCAAAGCCTTCTCCCACTACTCCTATACTTTCATTTATGTACATGAAACATATTGGGTCTACTTTTTTCACATATTCTTTGAGAGCAATCAGTTCAGAGTTGCTGACAAGAGTCTTGATAAGCATCTTTTCCTGATTATTATATGAACCGAGCCCTTTTATATAAGTAGCTCCCCGCTTCAAGTCCTTATGTATAAATGCAGTTATATCCGCGTACTTATCCGATATAATGGTTACTTCATAATCCCGCCTAAAACCTGCTACAATGAAATCAGTAACTTTGCCACTAACATAAATTGATACCAGCGAGTATAATATGCTGTTCAGTGTAGCATTTGGAAGAAGCAATGAGGATGAAACAATGACGGTGTTTAGTACTGTGAAAAATACCCCCAAGGTAATACCATATTTATTCTTCACATAAATTCCTAACAGGGCTTCAGGGCCATTTGCCACTCCCAAGCGCAGTACTATCCCCCCGGATATTCCAAATAACACGCCTGAAAGAAGTGCAGCCAGAACCACATCAACATTGAGCGCCGGAAATACTTTAACAATTCCAAGCAGTATTGTAAACAACGTAAAGCAAGTAAATGCGTATATTATTTGTTTAAAACCATATGTAATATATGCCCATATCAATATGGGAAGACACAATACTGCCAATATTATCTGTATATTTATTGAGTTCCACCTGTTGATTACAGTAGCAATGCCACCGAGACCTCCAGCTATTAAATTGCTGGGCAGAAGCACATTGTTGAAAGAATATGCCCCTATAAATGCTCCTAGAAATAGAAACAGAACTATTCTTGCAATTTTCTTCATTGCATGCCCCCCTCATATTTCATTTTGGGTTATATTAATCACTTCATTTGTTCCAGTGTCCTTATCATTCTAAATAGAGTGTCATTTACTGGCGTCGGGACTCCATGCTTTTTTCCCATTTCCCGCAATGCACCAGATAGCATCTCAACCTCTGTTTTCCTTCCAGCCTCAATATCCTGCAGCATGGAGGTCTTTCCATCAGCTGAAAGAGTGCCTAAGAGCTTATGTACCTCTGCAATATCCTCTTCTCCAAGGCTGACTCCTGCTTTTGCTGAAACTGCAATTACTTCCTTCATGGCTGCATCCAGAAGCTCATGGGCTTCATGAATAGTATGGAATACCCCATAGGTTGCTCCAAGAACTGCCGAAGCTTGATTAACACCGATATTCACCATATACTTCCACCATATAGCCTTGAGCATATCTTCAGGGATAAAATAAGGTATCTGCGCTTCATCAAACAAAGCCTTAACACGTTCCACCCTTTCGGTATGAAGCTGATTCAACCGCTCTCCGAAATAAAGTTTCCCAAAAGTGGTATAGCGTATATCATTGTCCGTTCTGACTGCATCAATGCCCACACATGAGGCATACAGCAGCTTATCTATACCAAAAGCTTCACCTATTATTTCTTCACTGTCAATCCCATTTAAAAGAGATATAATAATGGTCTCCGGCCCTACACGCTTTCTTACCGAATCAATTGCTTGGTTGAGGTTGTGATATTTGACCGCTATAAGGATCAAATCCGCATAGTCCCCATCATTATCCGGCTGTACAAAATTAAAGTCATAGGGCTTCCTATTCACAGTCAGCTTGTTTAAGTAATATTTCTCAATTCGCCTGCTGTCCGCAATAACAGTAAAATCTATAGAATCGGTGTCGCAAAGCTTTGCAGCATAGCTGCCGCCTATTGCTCCCAAACCGATGATTGATACATTCTTGATTTTTTTCATACTATATACTCCTCAAACCAAAGATTCCAAGATATTTATACTATACCACAAATAAAAAAGGATGTGATTCCAGATCGCATCCTTTTTTATTCTAAATTATACTCATCGTCTAGACGCCGTGTCTGGCACCATATTCCTTACAGCAAAATGGGCATTTGTTTCAGTATTTTGTTAGTTTGACAAGACATTTAATAAATGTTATATTAATTTCATTACTTACTAAAATACTTTTAATAAGTATCTTAATAAAGGATGTGTTTAAATGAAGGACATTAGTGGAAATGCCCTTATTATTAAAGAAATAAATATAAACCTTGTACGAAAAGCCTTAAAATCAAAAGGAGTTGCTACCAAGCAGCAAATTTCAAAGGAAACAGGCTTAAGTCTTGTTACTGTCGGAACAGTTTTACAACGCTTAGTAGACCAACATGAAGTATTTGAGTCAGAGCTGTCCCCTTCCAGTGGTGGAAGGCCGGCACAACAGTATCGCTATAATGATGATTTTGCTCATGCCCTAATAATATTTCCATATGAGTCAGATGAAAATATTATTATCCGAAGTACTATTGTTAACTTATCCGGCCAGTGTATAAATACGGCAGATTCTCAAGTAGAAGTCATTGATTTGAAAACCTTTGAAAGAATAATCGAACCGTTGTATAACACTTATCCCTCAATCCAAGCGATTGGATTTGGACACCCCGGTGTAGAGGAAAGTGGAAAAATAATTGTATCTGACTATAAAATGCTGATAGGCACTACTTTCACAGAGCATTTTAGCAGACTCTACCAAGTACCCGTAATCATTGAGAACGATGTGAATGCTGCTGTAATTGGATTTGCAGATCAAAAGAAACTCCCCCATAATAGCATACTGGTCTACTTATATTTCCCTGACCAACATCCGCCTGGAGCTGGCATTCTAATTAATGGTGAACTGTTTAAAGGTATGAGAGGTTTTGCAGGGGAGGTTAGCAATATTCCATTGGATCTAGTATGGGATGACGAATTATACTCTTCCTTTGATATATTGTGCAAAGCAATAACTAAGCTTATTATGACAGTTTGTGCTATTCTCAATCCTGACAAAATCATCTTGAATGGTAATTTTTTAAGTGAAAACCATATAGCAACCATATCACAAAATTGTAATACTGAGCTTCCACAAAACATCATTCCGGTTATTCAACTTTCTGATAGTTTTGTAGCAGACTATCAAACGGGACTTATTGTGCAGACTTTGAAGCAGTTAGAGACTGACATTAAAATAACAAGTAAAAAACACTTGGAGGCATAGCATAATTATGACAACATATTTTTTAATGATAATATATATGGCATTTATCAGCTTAGGGCTGCCTGATTCCTTATTAGGAGTAGCTTGGCCGCTTATACAATCAGAGTATGGGTCCCCATTTGAAGCTGCGGGTTTGGTTTCCATGTTTATAGCAGGCGGTACGATTGTCTCAAGCTTTGCAATCGGAGCTGTCCATAAGCATTTGAGTACCGGCAAAATAGCATTAGTCAGCTGCCTAATGACATCACTAGCTCTATTGGGTTTTGCTTTTTCCCCAGCTCTAATTTGGCTTCTTCTATTTGCAATACCTCTTGGCTTGGGAGCTGGATCTGTTGATGCAGCATTGAATAACTATGTTGCTATCCATTACAAAGCACATCATATGAGTTGGCTGCATTGTTTTTGGGGGATTGGAGCCACCATGGGACCTATTATTATGTCCCGGTTTATTGCAGAGCAAAATTCTTGGAGAGGCGGATATTTTACTGTTTCTATGATTCAGCTTGCCTTGGCCGCCCTACTCTTTTTTACCCTCCCATTATGGAACCGCATGGCAGCTGAAGTTCACAAAAGCCCTGTGGACCTAAAGGCAGATCAGAAATTACAAGCTGTTTCCTCCCATAAAACAGTAGGGAAAACAAATTCTTTGAATATTAAGGGTGTTAAGCTTTCACTTGTTTCTTTCTTGTTTTATTGTGGTGTAGAAAGCACTATGGGTTTGTGGGGCAGCAGTTTTCTTATAAACGTTAAAGAATTGTCTGCATCATCAGCAGCACAATGGGTGTCTTTATATTACGGTGGAATTACAGTAGGTAGGCTGATAACGGGATTTATTACCTTAAAAATCAGTAATAGGGTTCTGATTCGTACTGGACAAACCGTAGCATTGGCTGGAGTCTTGCTCCTTTTGTTTCCTTTGCCTAACAGCTTTTCACTTATAGGGTTCATTATGATTGGGTTAGGATGCGCACCTATTTTCCCATGTATGCTGCATGAAACGCCTGCACGTTTTGGGAAAGAAAATTCTCAAGCAATTATGGGATATCAAATGGCTCTCGCTTACACAGGCAGCACTTTTTTGCCGCCCATTTTAGGATTTATTGCAGCTCGCACGACCATAGGACTTCTCCCATTTTTCGTTTTGTCATACATCATCATTATGTTTATCAGTTCTGAAAAAATAAATAGGGTAATGATTTACCATTCCCAATAAACGTGATATTTTCAAACATTGCGAGTTTTTCGGAGGTTTCCTGGCACTTAATCTCTTTTGCCTCTATCTCTTTAACGTCGCTCACCATCTTCTCACACTTTATGGTTCCTAACACCTAACTCATTAACTGTAATATATTGACAGTATATATTCTATATGATAAAATATTAAAAACGAGCGCTCGTTCGTAAGAAGGGATGTATTTTATGACTTCATATTCAGATATGCCGTCTAAAGAGCGGATAATGGATGCAGCTATTGGACTTTTCTCTGAAAAAGGCTTTTTTGAAACCACTGTAAGGGAATTGGCTGAAAGAAGCAATTTGAAAGTCAGTTCACTTTACAGCCATTATTCTGGCAAGGATGAGATACTCAAAGCAATCCTTGATTATTATCAAAAGGAAATGAACAAAACAAGTATCCCGGATGGAAAACTTGACGAGATTATTAGTCAGTACTCTCTTGTGGACATACTTCTCAAAGGCTTTGATATGATACTTGATACAACATCATCACCAAGAATAAACAAGATTATTAAAATCCTCGTTATGGAGATGTATCGTAATGAAGCAGTTCAGGAGTTTTACCAGCAGTGGTATCTGGATGAGAATATGTCTACTATGACAAAGATTTTTACAATACTTAAAGAACAAGGGAAAATCAGCGATGTGGACACTGAACTTCTTGCATCGATGTATAATGCGTTGATTAATTTTTACTATCATGAATATTTTATTTTAAAGCTCAACAATAAAGATACTCACTTGCTGGTTGAAAAGATAAAAAATCATATTGTATTATTTGTAAATCTTATTAAGGAGAGATAATTGTATGAGTGAAAAAGAACAGGCTAATGCTGGCCCATCAGAAACTGCCTTAATAACTGCTTCAACAAGGGCACTTGCATATTATGATGAAAGGGAAGAAATCAGGTGTGGTGATAAATATGCAGAATTGTTCCTGACTGAGGATAGAAAAGCTGCAATTAAAAATCCACATACCAGGGAATGGATAAGGAAAAGTGCCATGCCGCCGGGATTATATGAATACATTATTGCAAGGACAGCATTTATTGACGACATTTTTAGAAATATGCTTCTTAAGAACATATCACAAATTGTAATTCTGGGCGCAGGGTATGACAGCAGGGCATTATTATTTGCAGAGAATAATAATTCTACAATTATATATGAGCTTGATGCCAAGCCAACCCAGGAAAGAAAGATCAAAATAATAAAAGAAAACAATTTCCTTATACCAGATAGTGTAAGGTATGTACCTATAGACTTTGAGAGCGAAAGCCTTGAAAAAACGCTTGTGGAAGCTGGTTATAATAAGAATTTAAAAACCCTATTTATCTGGGAAGGTGTGACATTCTATTTATCAGAGGATGCAGTAAATAATGTAATGGCATCTATCCGGGATAATTCACCGGCTGAAAGTATATTGTGCTTTGACTTTCAGACATACCTGGAAGAAAGTAAAGACCTCGTAAAAACGGAAATACCAGCTGAACAGATAAAGTTTGGAATTAGAGAAGGGGGTATTACAGAGTTTTTGAACAATAGAGGTTTTAAAATCATTCAGCACAGTACTTCAGCAGATATGGAAAAAAGATATCTTACATTAAAGGATGGAAGTATTGCAGGCAGCATTTCTCCAAAAATGAATCTTGTAAGCTGCTATAAAGTATAAGCGGTATCAATTGTACCGGGTACAGAGGATAAGAGGTTATTGTGAAGTGAATCAAAATTAACCACTTAACTGCTGTACCCGGTACACATTTTTAATATGTTTAGTCTATTACAGCCGGGATAATATGTTCCTTAATCAGTGTCCACCTATCACGAGGATTAATGACGAATTCTGATGCAATTGCTACGACTAGGTCTTTTTCTGGAAAGCAACAAATGGCATTGCCGCCATCGCCTAGTGCTAAGTATGCAAAAACTCCATCCTCTTCGTATAACCACCATAGATAACCGTATTTATTAGGGTTCATCACTGTTGATTCGTCAATCCATGTCTTGGAAATAATCTGATTATTGTCCCAAATACCACGGTTCAGATATAGAAAACCAAAACGTGCCATATCACGGGGAATTAGCGTAAGTCCCCATCCCCCTGTGGAGTTGCTGTTTGGGTCTTTAACCCATCCTTTCACATTTTTCCCGAATAAATCCTCAAACCCAAATGATTTCATTTCATGATCCGGGATTTCTTTCATGCCGATGGGTTTAAATAAGCGTTCATTGGCAAACTCACGGGCACTTTTTCCTGTGCTGCGAGTGATGATGGCTGAAAGCAGGTGCGCCCCTGCAGTGGAATACTTAAAAGCTCCAATACTGCCTTTTTGGCCCAGCATATCCAGTGTATACTTTACCCAGTCAGGTTGCATACACATCTTGTCCAGCGGTTCATGCCAGTCCTCAAATGGATAGGGAGCAGTCATAGTGAGAAGGTGGCGTATGGTGATTTCTCGTTTCTGCCTATCAGCAGCATCGGGAACATATTCGGGAAAAAAATCCAGCACCTTCTGGTCTACATTTTTAATATATCTTGCATCTATGGCAATACCAATGAGGGCAGATATTATGCTTTTCGTTACAGATGCCACATGGTACGTATCATCCGGGCCATAGCCATTATAATATCTTTCATAAGCAATATATCCATTTCTCACAACAACAATACCGTTTATATTGCTGTACTCGGATTTTATCATAGGTTCAAGCTCTGAAAGCTTTCCAGAGTCCATTCTCAAGGTTGCCGGGTCAACGGCTTGCCATTCTGTAGTTGGCCAGTAGTTTCTTTGCATTATAGCTACCTCCTAAAAGACGTTTTTGTTTTGTTTAGCGAGCGTTAAGGAGAATAATAGTTCCTGCTGCTATTTTTTCTTTATAGGAAAATACACCTCGGTAACAAGATCCTCAGGAAGGTTGGCTTGATTGGGATCGGTCACATACACTTCATATGGTGGTCTCACCAATTCATATCCCTCATTTTCTACCCATTCCCTCAGCCTGGCATATATCATTGTCAATTCTGGATATGAACCCTTTAAAACAGACTTTGCACAAAGGCCTCCAGGCAAATCTCTCGTTCCTTTTACAGCCTCTTCTATCGGGATGGCAAACTCTGTATCATTGCCGGCAGGATCGTATTCAGGGCTGTGATAAATAGTCATCGGCATACCAAGCAAGGTGTGTTTTTCGGCAGCAATCCTTTCATATAGCCTGCCAAAATACTTTCCATATCCATCAGCATAGTCTTCACTGCTCATCATCCGACGCATATAAAGGATATTCATTGGCTGGGTCTCAACAAGCTGTACTTCTATGCTGTCAAGGTACGACATAATCGGTATGCCCTTCTCTAAATTTAAAATATCATTGCTCATTTGTTTTAGGGTATATTCAAAAGCATTTAGCTTTTCCTGTATTTCCCTTCTCTTGCGATTAAGGGCAGAAGAAAGCTTCTCTTCTGATTGATCCTCTTCCAATTCCAGAATGGTTTTGATTTCTTCCAGAGAAAAATCATAAGATTTCAAACGGTTGATAAAGAGCATCTTTTTTAGTTGCCTGATGGAATAATACCTATAACCATTTTCAGGATTAATCTCATTAGGATTAATTAATCCAATTTCATCATAATATCGAAGCGTTTTTGTAGATACTTCACATATCTTTGAGAATTCTCCAATCGACAGCAAGAGGCCACCTCCATTCTCATAATTTTATACTGGCTTAATGCTTTAAGTATCGATACCTTTGTTCAGTTCTACTATACACCTTACCCTAAGGGCAAAGTCAACTGCAAAAATGATTAAGAATATGGTGCCTGCACCGCAGTTTCCCATACGAAAAGCAAAGCAATTTATGGATATACAAAGAGGGTTTAAGCTTAGCTAAACCCCTCAAATTGCATAATTATTTTTTGTTTGGTATATTTATTAATATGTTTTAGTTTTTCAGAGCTTTCTCAGGCACCATATTCATCCTTTTGGTAAAGAAAATAGGAGGAACATTATGTCAGTTGAAATTGTAAAATGATATTTGAGATAATAGAATATGAAGTAACGTGTTCAGGAATTTTCTATTTTCAGTGCATCTAAAGCTATTTTTTATCTTATATTAGAATTTTGCGCATATAGTGAAATTGTGAAAATAAAAGGAGTCAGTTAATAATGAGTAAATCTAGAGTCTGGTTGCTGTTAGTTTTATGTAATTTATTTTGGGCAGGAAACTTTGTATTTGGCAAATTCGTTGTAGCAGAGATGCCGCCAATTAGTATAACCTTTACCCGTTGGTTATTTGCATCAATTATTCTAATAGGGATAGCTCATTTTATTGAGAAGCCAAAATGGAACACAGTGTTTAAAGAGTGGCCTTCATTAACAGGATTAGCTATATTGGGCATAGTAGGTTATAATTCAGTGCTTTATTATGCACTTAATTTTACGTCCCCAACTAATGCTTCTTTAGTTAATTCATTTAACCCGGGGTTGATAGCTGTAGCTTCTGCCATTTATCTAAGAGAAAAAATTCCACGAATTCAAGTATTGGGTATTTTGGTGTCATTCCTGGGAGTGTTTGTAATTATGACTAAAGGCAATCTGCTACAGATATTTGCTACGCAATATAATAAAGGTGACTTGCTAATGATAGGTGCAATAATAATGTGGACGCTTTATTCAATGATAAGCAAAAAACTCACAACTATTCCCCCAATAACGTCTACAGCTGTGTCTGGTTTAATTGCTGTAATTTTAATGGCTCCATTTGCAATTGCTCAGGGAATTGATTATGCGAAGCTTAGCACAATAGCTGTTACAGGCATTGCTTATATAACTATTTTCCCAACAATTTGTTCTTTCATATTTTGGAACATAGGAGTCAGAGAAATTGGCGTCAGCAAGGCCGGAGTATTTTTAAATCTTAATCCGGTTTTTACTGCTGTTATTAGTTTGGCACTTGGACAGAAGATTACTATAGTGCAAGTATTAGGTGGACTATTAGTGTTTTTAGGAGTATATATTACAACCGGAATGTTTGAGAAGAACTTTATCCATAAATCAAAATTTTAGGTGTCAGACACCTAACTATTATTCACTAGTTTCTTCAAGAAAAATGGTGCCAGCTACAGCACTTAAGAACTTAACTATTGCAATTGAAACAATATGTTCTTATGTTCTGTACCTGGCACCATGATTACAAGATCAAGTCAATAGCATCATCCGATGTTATCCCCAATTCAATAAACCGGTCTAGCATCAGTTTATAAAGCTCTATAAGCAGTTTAAGATGATTTCTGTCTTTGATTATTCCATAAGTTTTTAAGCGCATTTCATTAATCTTTTCTGGAAACTTTGTCCCTAATAAGCCCTTCCCGTTAACTATTTCTAAATTGAAACCTTTTACTTTATCTAATATTTGGCGAATATCCGGATTGCATAAAAGTTCTTTTGCCTTTGATTGATCATTAGTTTCAACAAAATACTTATTATCAATTTCCATTTGCCCTATTTCAACATTATTTCTCTTAAATAGAAAAATTATTTTATTAAAGATATTTCTGTTTCTTATATGCAGGTCAAAGTCTTTCTTATTAATGAAAGACACTCTTAGTCTAGTTTCTATTGTTCTTGTTTTTCCATTGGTTCTTGAAAAAAGGTCCAAAATAAAAACCCAATGTTTATAATTAATCAAAACTTTATCATAATAGCCAAGTCTACCCTCTACATATCTTGCACCCATTTCATTTGCAAGTTCTTCCCATGCGGCCTTTTTACTCATAAACTTATTATTGCTAAACATATGCCACAGCTCCTATCTAACTATTGTTAAATTTTCAATATGACTATTCATATCTTATTGATTCAACCGGATCTAAGTCCGCTGCTTTCTTTGCGGGATAGACACCAAAGATTAATCCTAATAATATCACGCCAATAAATGAAAATAATATAACCAATATGTTAATTACCGGAGTTATTTTAAATAGATAAGCAATCAAGTAACCTGTACTAATCCCCAGAACTATTCCAATTAATCCGCTGAAACCGGTCATGATAACTGATTCCATTAAGAACTGGAAGACAATATCTCTTTTTTTAGCCCCAATAGCTTTTCTAATTCCAATCTCCCGTGTTCTTTCGGTGACAGAAACCAGTAAAATATTAATGATTCCTATCCCCCCAACCAGCAGGGTAATAATTGCTATTACCAAAAGAACAGAGGATAGGATCCACATGATACTTGTAAGGGATTGCTGCATCTCTGCAGAATTTGAAGCATAGTATTTATCTTTGTTTCCATGTTTAAACTCCAAAGCGCGAATAGCCCTTTTTCCAACCTCCTGCAATTTATCTTTTTCTGCGATTGAAATCATGATCCTGTCAACCTTGTCTACATTGAAAAATCTCTGGATGGTCTTTATGGGGACATATATAGTGGTTGGATAGTAATCTCCAAAAATGTCTTCCAATGGATTGGAATCGGCTTTTAAAACGCCTAATACAGTCAGATTCAGCGTTTTGTTGGAATCACTTTTCAGTTCTATAGTTTCACCTTCGATATCCACTCGATGAAAGTATTTTTTTGCAAAATTCTCATCAACCATAAGAACATCAGACTTTGTTGATATATCAATCGCATTGATGCTTCTACCTGATACAAGTCCATATTTCATAAAACTTTTGAATTGGGAGGTTACACCATAAACAATTGCATCTCTGCTGCTATTTTCAACCTTCAAGGTTGCCATCCTTTGTATGGCTGCCTGAATGTTTTTTATTTGAGGAACAGCTTCTATTACAATGTCCATGTCATCTAAATACAACCAATCATTGGAATTAAAACTTCTGTTCCTTTCCGAAATGGTTAATGTATTAGCCCCTAGACTCTCGAACTCAGCATTTATAAATTCTTGTGCCGCATTACCGATTGCCACTATAGTGATGACTGAAAAAACTCCCATTACTATTCCTAGCATTGTTAATATGGATCTCAATTTATTGGAATTCAGACTATCCAGTGCTTGACGGAAACTCTCATACAGGCTCATTTTTCAGCACCTCACTCAGTTTCATCCATAATTGTGATAACAACCTTATCGCCATCCTTATAGTTTGGTTGTGGCTCAAGCACTACAAAATCATTCTCTTCCAATCCAGCTAACACTTCTGCTTTAAGATTTGAGACAATTCCCAACTTAATTGTACGTTTTTTCAGCGTATTGCTGTTTTTATCTACAACAAATGCATATTTATCACCATTCTTATCTTCTAGAATCATGTCAAAGGAAACAACTATAGCATCACTTTTTTTACTGGCAATGATCTCACAGTCAACATTTAAGCCGTGCATAAGAAGTTCATTCTTTTTGACAATACCAATAATTACTTGCATAAATGTTTCTTCACCATTAGAGGTATCTTTTTTAATGGCAATAGGAATTACTTTTTCCACACTGCCCCTAACGCCATCATCCTTATGTATCAAATCACTTGTAACAATCACTTCTTGACCTATACGAATATATCTTATATCTGATTCTTTAATGTCAGCACGTATCTTAAGGCTATCGGTATCCATGACAACAAAGGCCGGCTGGTCAGAATTAGTAACATATCCTGATTCTATATTGACCTCCGTAACAACACCATCTATAGGGCTTTTAACCGCGACCTTCAGTTTGCTGATACTTTTTTCAATGATAGAACGACTAAGCATCAGGTCTTCAAGATCTTTTTTCTGTATCTCTCTCTCTATTTCATTATTCTTATCTGTTGTTTCAGAATTTTCTAATTCTGTTTCAGCATTCTTATAAGCAGTTTCCGCATCATTATAGGTTTTTTCTTCTATCTCCAGTTCATACTTGGATATTGAGCCTGTTTCATATAATACTTTGCTGCGGTCATAACTTTTCTTTGCCAACTCGTAAGTGGCTTTTGCATTTTCATAGTCGTTTTGTGCCACTACGCTGCTTGTTAAAGCTGCTTTTTTCAATAATAGCTGCTGAGATGCGATTTTGAGGTTTATTTGATCAAGGTTGGAATTATATTCATCCATATCTGTTTCGAACAATGGCTCGCCGGCTGTGACCTTCTCATACTTCTCCACCAATACATTTTTGACTTTAATGTTGCTGTCCAAATATATTTTCTTTTTTTCCTCTGTTTCTACCAGACCTTCTGCTTTCAAGCGAAGCTCAATTTCACCCTTCCTAAGCTGTTTTACATTTACTTGCTGATGCCCCCCCACGGATGTATTGACTTTACCGCCACTACTGTAAATATTATAAAACAGTAGTCCCAATATAATAATCACTCCCAAAACAAGCCATACTATTTTTTTTACTTTCATATAAAACCTTCCTCGTAAAAGTTAATGGTTATATCGGCTATTAGAAATTTTTCATATTGGATGCTCCTAAAAGGACATATCCGATAAAAATAAGAGACGTTACTAGTATGATTTTTTTCTTGTCAAGC
This sequence comes from Clostridia bacterium, assembly GCA_035628995.1. NCBI lineage: Bacteria > Bacillati > Bacillota > Clostridia > Clostridia bacterium. The sequence goes on from DASPIR010000033.1 coordinate 78,039, forward strand.
TTTGTTAACACATAAATTCCTGTTCCTATCAATGAAAAATACCAGATGTCAAAAAGCTCGATTCCCCTTAATAAGCCGTAGATAAACTGCCCTTTTTTATCCAGAGCCAGCAAAGCCAATGAAAAGTTTACATACAGTTCCCCTGTAAATAATCCGGAGATACAGCTCAGCAAATAGAAAACCAGCTTTACCACATAGGCCATGCCTGCTATAGACAAAACCTGGGAGTAGGAAGCCTGCCCCTTGAAAAGCCTAACAAAAGCAAAGAATATCAAAGAAATAAGAAGCCAGGAAACAACGGCTATCAGAGGGAACAAAACAACTCCCACATATGAAAAGATATTAGCCATGGCATTTATTTGGTCTTGTGAAACAGGTGCGTTGTTTTGTGCTATACCCATTTCAATGTTTTGCTTTATCAAATGGCTAAATGCCTGAAAATTTAATGATACAAACAGCAATGTACCTACAAATATGATCAGAAATGGAATGAACAGTCTTTTTTTCAACACAACACGCTTCATTGCATCAACAGGGGAAAGAAACATATCGGCAATAATTCTGAATGCATTCATTTTGCTTTCAGATTCATTTTCACTTTTTTGCTTATTATCAGTGCTTATCATTAAAATCACCCCAAATTATAAAATTTGAATTTATCCGACGACCCCTGGCTGCATAGGCGTATTATGCTCTTTTATAGCTGAAGCCCATCTGGCTGAAATAGAAAATAACAAATGATTCATGCGCTATCAACGCCGGCAAAAAGCTGCCGGTATAAATAATCAGCAGGCAGCCTACACCGGATACAGATAGTGAAGCAATTGCCATTGCAACCCCTTGATGAAATGTCTCTGTATTAAGTATCTGCTGTACAGCAAACAATACTGTTACAACTGCAATGGGTATGATCACACCAATCTGCGGAAACACTTCCAGCATGATAATAAAAAGTACCCCACGGAAGAACATTTCCTCAAAGAATGCACCGGAAGTCGGTATAATGGGTCCAATATGCTCAGGCATCAAAGATATTGAATTGATCCAGGGAATCGTCTGTATCTGCTTTACCCAGTCAACATCCATCTTGAACGCCATTACCAGTGATATTATAAGGCTTGATACCGACATTTCCGCAATAATGCCTATCACTATATAAATTATGTACTCAGGTTCTATAGTAAAGTATTTAAGTATATTCACCCGATAAGCTATGGAAAAGATGACACACCCTAAAAGTCCGCCCCCAAGATATAAAGCTCCTAAAACAGCTGAATGCAAATAAGTATATTCTATTCTTGTAAACTGCATCAGGAACCGGGCAAATTTCTTAATATACCTTTTTTGAGCATTGAACAGGAGGACTTTTCCCCATAATACGGAATATATTGTTGCCAATACCAAGAAAATGGCGAAGCCTTGCAAATTCTCAATCATTTTCTACCTCCACGACTTGACAGGAAAAGTAAGGTCAGATTTTGTACCGAATGTGCTATAATCGGTACCACAACGGATGACCCGGAAAAGTAAAATAGTAACGTATAAACCAACCCGCTCACAAACTTCTGAACCAGGGTATTTACGCCAAAATACAGATGATTGAGCGAATATATTAATGCGCATACCAAGACTGTCAATAGCAATCCAAGCCCTATCATGTTATAAAAAATCGTAAACATGAACTGCCTCAGAATTAACTCTTCGCAGACCACCAATAGAATAATCAAGGCAATAAGAGCAGGTCCTATCTTGATATCGTAGAATGCGTGCACTCTATAGTCCGGCAATTTTTTATTCTTTATTACAAACTGTACCGCTCCCACCGCATACTCAAGTATAATGCACAAAGGCCCCCCTAAAAGTGCTATGAGGTACATATATGCTGGGGGAACATTAAAGTAAAAATACTGCTCCCTCGTTATCGGGAAGACCAAAGCTATCAACAGGACATTGATTACAACATTACCCAATATAGTATAAAAATATGTATTATTTTTCGCTCTGGGGAATATGACGCTTAGCCCTCCCGAAAAACCCAATGTACACAAAAGGATAATTTCTTTAAGGAAGGGGATGTGGTGTGTCATTTTTGATTCCCCCATATTTTTTAATTCTTGGATGATTACTATATGGGAAACCCGGGAGGGACATCTGCACTAATTCAGGGAAAAATGTCCTTATACACTTCCAGCCCTTACTCTTAACTTCCGGCGGTGTAATATCCAGAAAAACGCCATACTCAGATACATTCCTCATCTTTTTGAGAATGTACTCCAGTTCCAAGTCAATATCACCTGAATAGTCTTTAAGCCCGCTCAAGGCCGTTTCTCCCTGAAGCATCCCAAGAAGCTTTGCCTTCTTTTCGTTCATATCCGTTGCATGAGCCCAGTAGGCAACATTTGCATCCAGATTGGCAAAATTCTGCTGGCCTGTCGTCTCCAAATAGTCCTTGGGCATAACCAGTGCACCATAATTGGCAAGGTACAAAATAGCAAGCGCTTCCATTACAGCCCTGTACATTCCTGACAAAGGCTCCAGCGTTGTCTGGCAACCCATTACTATGTATGGATGCTCTTCCCTCTTATTGACAAGCGCAAGTCCGAAAGTATGTCCCGGCAGCTCTTCAAGACTGTATTCGAATGGTATCAGTTCATAGTTTTGTTTGCCTAAAAGGTCGGATAACATATTCAGAAGTGTCGGGTCGTCAAGAATAATCTTCTTGCACTTTCTGCCTGTATACCAGTTGATCATCAATGCATCCGCCTCGACATATTCCAATATGGCACTCTTTAAGGCTTTCTTAAAATCAGTATGTGAAGCAGAACCCTTTGAAAACCCTGGAGCAAAATACTGTTCACCGACGCTGGTATTCGTCTGGTAGCCGGTAAAGAGCAGCTGAGCAGGTACGAAAATCTCTTTTTCAGGATCGAAAATAGAGGAGCATTTAAGCCAGCCAATTGTATCATCCTGTGTAATATTTCTAATCAGCGTCCTCTTTTCCAGTTTTTCATAATCCTCATCAGAAAAAATCTTTATATATTCCCAAGGAATAACCGTCCCCTGTTTTTGAATATCCTTGTAACTGGCAAAAACAAATTTATTCTTATACAAGGTAGGTGCAATCAATAGAGCATATCTCTCAATGCCTTCTCCAAGCAATCTGATCATTGCTTCTTCCCTGTAATACCCATAACCGGACAGATGGTAGCTCATATCAACATTTTCGCCAATCAGCAGCTTGTGGTAAGCAGGCATCGAGTTTGTGCATAATGCGGGACTGGGTGAGTAATTTGTCTTGGCGGAGAAGAGTATCTGAGACTCCAATATACCGGCATGTTGTCCGCAAATTTCACTGAATCTATTTTTTAAGTTGGTATGCGAAGGGTAATTCTTTAGCATTCTTTATCACTCCCTACATTTATATCTCATTGTTAATCATGATCTTGTTAATAATGTTGCCTACAATTTTCTTCGAGGAAGTATACATCTCTTCCATTTCCGCCTGTGCAATGAATCCACATGCCGGACAGAAGGGAACACGCATCAGATCTTGAATTTGTATTTCCATAATCGGAATGTACATATTCAATACTCGACCTGCAAGCTTAGATCTTCCTATAGCCGAGAGCAGGAACCCCTCAAAAAGGGCAAGTGAAGTAAAAGCTTGAATGATTGGACTTGCATAGGTCTTTTCCTTCATCGGCGCGTATTTTCTTGTATGAGCTACAAATTTCCGGTAGGCGGACATTTCTTGCATACGTGCAAGTACTCTGTTTTCGAAGCATTCAATGCACCCGGTCTCTGTCGGCTTTATAGTAAGGAGGCTCAGGAAGGGACCATCCATCATGCTCAGTGTCAACGGCTTAGACATATCTACCAGCAGTCGGTTCAGGTTTCTCAGAAAATTAATATGCGGTCGTTCAAAGCTTCCGACAATACAATAGAATGGCTCTATGAATTTCTGAAATTCTTCCATTTTCTGTTTAGTGTCATACGCATCGAACCTTGTTGTAAGGTCTGCCTCACAAAGGTCCTTGTATTCCTTTTCTCCCATGACAGTGAGGGGAAGGCTCATCTGCTTCGCAACCGTCTGCGCATAGTCCCTTATGTATTCGGTATCAGCAAAGAAAAGTACAGGCTTCAGCATGTTCACTTCCCCGGCAAATTGATTAATGACAGATCCTCCGATAAGGCTGTAAAGCAGCTGCTTGATAAAATCATCGTTTTCATATACCACATAGTTTTGTTCCTGTAGCTGCAGCATCAATCTTTCTACAAGATTTTTCTCGTCCTGGGTAAGCTGCATTTCCTCCATCACGTCAAATATATCTACAGCGATGCCTTCATCCATATCATTGAATATCTTGACAAGTGCATCTCTCATGTTCTTATTGAATGCATCCAATGTCAAACCGGCTTCCTCGTAGTTCCATATTCCTTTTCTGATACGGTATTCATTGTCACCATTGGAATAAACCCTTACATTGTCAGCAAGTGTATATTTAAAACTGCTGTTGTACATTACTTTTACCTCCTATTCACCTATTACTGTTAAATGTATGATATGCTTAGTCAGACCATCCACACCAATCAGCTTCTCGCAGGGAACCTTGTCGTATCCGCCTATGTCACAGGAAGCCAGGTTAAGGCCTGTGCATGCAAGATGGATGTTCTGCGATATTTCCCCCGCTTCAATCAGACCGAAGGTAAGACCCATATCCACATACTTTCTTGAGTTCTCATATAAATTGTAAACGTAGAAAATAATCATATTCAGCTTAGGCAGCTCTATATTTCTACCCCAGTTGGCAATGGTATAGAGTTCCCCTTTGTCCCTCTCGTCAAATAATTTGACCTTTTTGAGCGAGTGGGTCAGCGGCATGTATTTGTAGATACCGTCCTCCAGCTTCTCCACATTTTGAATGACCACATAAAGATATATCGGGTAAAGTCCTCCCCCTGAAGGCGCTGTACGAACCTTGCTCACATATCTGGAGCCTAATGACTCGGTCACAGCAAACTCGGCACCCTCGGGGGCATGGTTAAAATCACCGGTCGTACCATTTGCATAAAAAAGAATGGTTGAAAGCTCTTCCAGCTTGATCCTTCTTCCTGTCATCTCTCTGATGCTTCTTCTTGAGCGTACCAGAACATCCAGAGAGGTCTTTACCTTCATATAGTCAGGAAGCTCAATGGTGTTATCCTCCTGATCATGTTCCTCTTCTTCCAGGAAATGCCTGAAAGAAAGACTTCCTCTTGTTGCCAGGGATGCGTAAGAAAACACCCCCAAGGGCAGAGCCATATCTATGGAACAGCGCTTGGAATTGAGCAGGTATTCTTCACTGAAAAACCTGTTCTCAGAAATTAGGGCACCTCTGTAGCACATTTCTGGTAACTTGACAGCTGTTGATTCAGTATAGATAGATACCGGAATATTGGCGGCAAAATCGAATATTTCCCAGATAGGTCCCATCTCTCTTTGTTGAAACTCCTGGATAGACATTTTCACTTTCTTGTTTTTTTCTTTGTCTTTTTCTCCCATCTTTTCAGACGCCATTGATGTCATCTCCTCCCATTATGTATTTCATAGAATATAGTGATTCTGATTGTTGGATCTGGACCATATAACCGAAACTAGAAAGCATTTATTTCCAACCTTGAAGCTTGTTGGCTACCCAATTGCTTCCTCATCCCACTCCTTCTAATGGCACGTGCCAGCATATCATACCCGTTTTTCAGTTTGTCGGCAGACATTTTCTTAGGCTTGTAAACCACCTGGCAAAAATTATACTTGTTCCAATTATAATCGATGATTCTGCCTTCACTCTCAAATTGCTTGAAGAGCTCGGTTCCCGGTAAAGGGGTAAGAACACCCACCAGCGGAAACTCGATTTCATTCTTTTCTATAAAGTTATACATTTTCTCGAATATGCTTTCATCATCGTTATCCAAGCCGATGATAAACGAGCCATAAACATGTACACCCCTGTCATGAAGCTTTTTTATCGCTTCGCTGTAACCTTCAACAGTATTTACATTCTTTTTATTAATAAGGATGATATTTTCCTCATCGATGCTTTCAAAGCCAATGAACAAAGATTTGCAGCCGCTTTCTACGGCAAGCTTTAAAAGTTCCTCATCATGAGCAATTTTCATGCTGACCTGCCCGCCCCACACCTTATTCAAGGGCCTCACCGCTTTAAACAGCTCCATGGCGTAATTTCTATTTCCGATTAGATTGTCATCTGCAAACAATATGGGATCATTATTCATACGCATAATTTCATCAATTACATGCTGCACCGGCCTGGTCCTGAACCCTCTGCCAAACATTTTTGTGACGCAGCAAAAGCTGCAGTTATTGGGGCATCCCCTGGTAGCCATTACGGAATTTAGAGACCCATGCGGCATTCTGTAACTGGGGCCATCTATCAGATCAAGTCTTGGAAATGGCAGGTTTTCGAGGGAAGGGGGATTGATGCATCTATATACAGGCTTTAATTCACCTCTTTTGAAATCCTCCATCAATACCGGCCAGATTTCGTCACCTTCTCCTATGACGATACTGTCCGCATGTTTGCTTGCCTCTTCAGGTAAGAATGTCACATGTATGCCGCCCAGAACAACGGGGATATTTCTGGACCGATAGATATCAGCAATTTTATACATGCGATTTGCTTGCATTGTCATGCCGGTTATCCCAACCAGATCTGCATCTTCAAAATGGCTGATAAGTCCATGCTGCTCATCAATGATCTTTACTTCAATATCGGGTGGTGTCAGCGCCGCCAGGTAGGGTAATGCCAGCATTGGCGTTATCATCCTCAGTTTGTTTGCCTCGGCAACAAATCTGGACTCTTCATTGTCAATACCAGGGCTAATCAAAAGTAATTTCATAAAATTAATTCCCACCTTCAAATTTAAAAGTCGTATACTGAATAATCTTTTTTCTGTCTGCCTGAGAACTTATTCTTCGCTCTTCCGGATAGCGCTTTGACCAGCTCATGGTGGCGCAATTGCAGAGTTTCCGCAGACATATTCCTTGGCAGATAGACAACCTCGTCACAGCTGTATCTACTCCAGTCATAGGATATTATTCGATTTTGTTCTTTCAAACTGAGAAACAGCTCAGTACCCGGGTAAGGCGTCAATATATTTACAATTGGTACATAGATATCATTCCGATCAATAAAAGTGTAAATGTCCTCAAACACACTGTCATCATCATGGTCTAACCCCACAATGAAAGAACCGATTACCTTCATTCCATAACTGTGTATTTTATTGATAATTTCTGAATACTGGCTTATCTTATTAACACTTTTGTTGATCTTCTGTATATTTTGAGGGTTTGTAGTCTCGAATCCTATGAACAAGTAGCGGCAGCCTGCATCACTTAGTGCTTTGAGTATTTCATCATCATTGAGATGAGCCAGGCTTGCCAATCCCATCCATTCTTTTTTCAGCGGCACCATTTGGGCCAACAGTGCTTTTGCAAACTTAACACTTGCCAGCAGATTATCATCAATCAATAAGAACAATTTTTCTTTTACTGTTGCAATCTCATCGATGACATCTGAGATATTCCTAGTTCTGTAAGCCCTGCCGAACATTTCCGGTACATTGCAGAAGTTGCATTTGTTTGGGCATCCCCTACCGGCTTGCACCGGTAATACAATCTGCATGTTTCTATCTCTGGCACCTTTCTCCACCAGATGCCAGCTTGGCATAGGCGTTTCCTTCATCGTAGGTGGGTTACCTAATGCAGAATAGACTTTCTTCAAATCTTCTTTTTCAAAATCCTCTATCACTTTACTCCATAGATTATCGCCTTCACCCACAACAACTGAATCTGCGTGGGTTAAAGCCTCTTCCGGAAGTGAACTTGCATGTATTCCTCCCATTACTACTTTTTTACCTATACGCCGGTAGGCATCTGCAATTTCGTATGCCCTGCCGGCAGACGCAGTGAGGGTGGATATACCTATCAGATCTGCATCAGGCAGCTTATCCAAATCCAAGGCCGACTGGGCTTCATCGATGATACTGACTTCTATATTCTCTGGTGTATAAGCCGCCATAAGTGGAAGCCCCAGACTGGGGAAATATGAGTTGCCCCAGAAATAGCGTTTGGTGACCGGATTAATAAGCAGTATCTTGAAAGTTTTGTTGTATGCCATATTTAAAATTCAACTCCCAGATTGGTAATTTTCTTATGCAGCTTTTATTTCTGTCAAAAATGCTTACACGCTGATTATAGTGGTAATACCAATACTGCATTAAATCTTCCATTTCTTTACTACTAAACCCACTTAATGCATTCTTCATTATCTTTCTTAAACACAGCGGCTGTTCATCTGTCAGCTTAAGGCCTCTGGTAAGCTTGTTGCCGATGCAGCTGCCATAGCAGACTGACTTGAAGGAGCAATCCTTGCATTCGCCTTGCAGATTATCAAGGAAATCCTCTGAAAACATGCCGTTCATTTCATTCTTCAGCTTCTTGAAATCGTCACAGCATGTGTATTTACAATGAGGATATTCAACTTCGGACGGAAAGAATTGGCACGGGATGATATCCTGATTTGCATCAACAATCATAAAAATGTCCGAACCGGCAGGACATCGCCGTGTTGTCATGATATCAATCGGATCTCCAATCAGGTTTAGGTTTTTCTTGGGATAACTCAAATAATTTTTGTACTTCAATGCTGCTTTTATGATTCTAACCAGCATTTCCTCATGAAACTTTTGATCGAGTTTGATACCATTCCCTTTTAAAATACTAACAACTGGCGAATACCTAATAAAAGCCGCATTTGATTTTAATGCAAATTCAGCCAGCTGTTCGATTTCATCCACATTTTCTTCAAAGATAGTGCTGCCTATGGAGTAATACACTCTCAATTCCTTAAGCCTGTTAATGGTAGCAACCAATTGATCGTATGTGTCTCCATTGGTAATCTTATTATGAAGCTCTTTTTTCAAGGAATGAAAGCTTACTCTGATATTTACCTTTTTTCCCTTTATACTGCTTAAGAATTTGTCATCTATTAGAAGGCCGTTTGTCGTGATATTTATCCAGAACCCTTTATTATTTGCGTAATCTATTATTTCAAGAATATTAGGATGCATCAGGGGTTCTCCGCCGGATAGAGTGGTGTATTTGAAACCGTAATCTTTTCCAGCATCAAGGATACTAAAAACTTTATCCAGTTCTATAAATTGATTTGGATTATCCTGCTTCCATGCTCCACAGAACAGACATTGCATATTACATGCAGTTGTTACAAATACATCAAGATTCATCTATTTCACTTCCTCAGTATCTTCACCCTGTCAAGGTTTGTTTGATACAGCATTTTGTTATTTTGGGGCAGATGCTATGTGCGCAAGCCCCATAACATCTCCCCTTTGCTTTACCTTGCTATTACCAGGAAGTTGATGTGCAAGTAGATCCACCGCAGCAGCAGCAAGAACCAGGAGCCAATACAACTGTATTACTTGCAGTACAAGTAGCTCCAACCTTAGAAGTAAATGTTAACATGAGTTTCACCTCCTCACTTATTATTTAATTAGGTTATTAAATACTTCGCCCATTTGAATCCAGGGCTTTTCTTTATATAGAACTCCTTACTTGTATGATGCAATGTGAATTGCGGTATATATGAATACGTATACATTTACAAGGTAGGAGAACCATACTAGGTTTTTAAACAATTTTGCCTTTCACCACTTAAGTAGCTGATTTCAATAAAACAAAGATGTGCATAAATGAAAAACAGATGAGCAGTAAAAACTCCAACATAGTATTCTTAAAAAAATACTAGAATGAAAGATATACTAATTGCGTGGCAGCATGAAGTGACTTGGTATACATTAGTAGAAATATAAGTGCTTAGAATGATACGGCTTAAAGTATAGTCCTATACTTGATATAAATTATATATATTTTCTAATACATTATAAGTATTATAGGTTGTATCATATTATGCATGCATTTACATTTTTTGTATTTTACTCATTTTAGTATTTAATAAAGCCTTTAGGGTTAAATCATGATGACTCAGTAGAATCACATATATCATAATTTATTGGTTATAGCTTTAATGTATCTTTGTAAACATAAAAGCATCTCATTAATTAATGAGATGCTTTTACATACCCTTTTAGATTATCGTGTCTGGCATTTAATCATTCTTAACGACCTGTTCATGCCTGAAGCAGTCTAAAACATGGTCATTGACCAACCCCGTAGCCTGTAAATGGGAGTACATTATTACAGGTCCTAAAAATTTAAAACCTCTCCTCTTCATATCCCTGCTTATTTCTTCTGAAAGATCCGTTTTCGCGGGAATCTCTGATTCACTAGTCCAACAATTTATTATCGGTTTATAACCTACGAACCTCCATATATAATCACAAAAGCTCCCAAATTCCTTTTGAATCTCTAAAAATCTTTGAGCATTATTTATCGAAGCTCTGATTTTACTATTATTTCTTATAATACCTTCATTGCTCAGCAACTCTTGAACTTTCTCTTCATCAAAGCTCGCTGCAGATAAAGGATTAAAATTATCATAAGCTTTTCGGTAGTTCTCTCTTTTCCTTAATATCGTAATCCAGCTCAACCCTGCCTGTGCAGATTCCAACACAAGAAATTCAAATTGCTTTTTATCATCAAATACCGGCAGTCCCCATTCTTCATCATGATATCTTACATATAGTTCATCCTTACCACACCAATTACACCTCTTCATGATAGTTTTCTCCTTCGTTTATGAAACTTCTGGCAGCATATTCTTATTGTTTACTCATCAATTAAGTTCTTTTGTTTCGTGCTTGGCACCTACCCTTCAAAAGCTAGACCTTTAGCGATCCGCGGAACGCCCTAACTCCATAGTAAGATTCTGCACCGTTATGATACACAAAGACATGGTCGTAGCGACGATCACAAAAGAGGGCGCCGCCGAGTTTTCTAATCTCAGTAGGCGTTTTCACCCAGCTCGACGTTTTTGTATCGAAATTCCCAAGTTTCTGCAATTCCCGATATTGTTCTTCCGTTAAAAGCTCTATGCCCATGGAAGCTGCCATATCAATAGCGTTATTCTCTGGTTTATGTTCTTTCCTTGACTCCAGCCCTTCACGGTCGTAACAAAGACTTCTGCGGCCTTTAGGACTTTCCGCTGAACAATCATAAAAAATGTATTCACCCGTCTCTTTATCATAACCAATAACATCCGGTTCACCGCCAGTTCTTTCCATCTCATTGAGTGACCACAGTTTTTCAGTATTAGCTTCTAGCTTTGCTTGTACTCTAGCCCATTCAAAACCTTTATGTCGGTTCACGTTTTTCTCAAAACGGGCTTTCAATGCTCCGAGTAGTTCTTCACGTTGTTCTTGTGACAACTCCCTTTTTTCATTTTTCATAATTAAACCTCCTAATGAAGATTTCTATATTGGGGTGCCAGGTCTAAAGCAGAGGGAACCGTCCCTTCTGCTTTCTAATTATCACTTTTGGTCCAATATCTTTTTAGTATATATACCTGAGTATCTCACGTTCATTCCTGCAAATGGTGATTGACCATAATCTTGCCCAGTTTTGATATTAATCTCTTCAATATTAATAACATTCTCATTTGTAAGTTTAAAAATCATTTTATAATCAGGATACTCTTTTGTCGTAAAATATGCCTCTTTAGAAGAAGTGAAATAAGCGATACCCGCGATATTGCCTTCATGGGGATTGGGAATTAATTCTCCACTTTCCGTAAGTATCGTACTTATAAAATAAGCATCTATCGAGAAACTAAACTGTTTCTTGTTTGCATTGCTAATATTTAACTTAGCGCTTGCACCAATTCCGTTTTGTTCTCCCATACTCCAATTGCCAATCCACTTTGAATATTTAGTATCTATTTTATCTTTTTCTAACTTCTTAACTTGTTCTGATAAGTTTGAAGTCTGCAATTCGCTATAAATCACTTTGCTTTCAAGCTCTTTAGGCTGTTCAGATTTACCAACACATCCTATTTGAATTGCAATGATAGTTAGAGCTATCAATAATAAGGCCATGGTTTTTTTCATTTACATACCTCCTGTTATTGTTTCAGCTAATAAAACTTAATAGTCTTCCTCGCACTGTTAACTTATTATTTTACTAACCAATCATAACTATCCTATATAAATGTTGAATAATCTTCCTTTTGAAAACCCAGGTGCCAGGCACGACAGTTGGTCAGCTATCGAGACCTTTTAATTCAATAACTGCCTAACTGTCGTGCCTGGAAGAGCTCCGAAAAACTCCATATCAAAAAAATAAAACTAACGATTCGAAAATACAAGGCTCAAAAATTCGTTCTATAGGACTTATTTATATCAGGTAATGATTTACCATTCCCAATAAACGTGATATTTTCAAACATTGCGAGTTTTTCGGAGGTTTCCCTGGCACCATATTCTTTAAGAATGATTGGGACAATGTACCTGTCCCCTTGTCCCATGCAAGTTTATCGTTAGCAATATAACCTCTTTTAGGTTTGGTTCCATCGATTGGTACAACACCGTGGCAATGGATATAAGGTATACGTGATTGTCTTGTATTGATAATGCTATTAAGAACCCTATCAAATATTATTTTATTACCATGTCCTTGGTCTACACTGAATGAGTTTATCATTGCCAATAATATTGCTTCACCATTAAACGTCAGTATTGTTTTAGGAGCGATATCGTTTTCAATAGCAGAAACGATGACTTTTGCTAATTGATACGATGATGTTTTGTTAAGTACATTTTCTCTTATGTATTTAAAGTCATCCCAAACATTTTTTTTAATATCAGATAAATGTTGTAAATTATGGACAATACAAAATGACTTCCATTGCCTCAGTGTTAGTTGATTTTTTATCTTTTCATATATTTCCTCAGAAAGCATATTAATAAAATCATTATCACTACTTCTCAGATTGTTCTTAACTGCTTGAATCATAGCATCAGCAGAAAAGCCCATTTTTTTATACACATCTATATTTATCCTGTCTTCTATCTTGCAATACTTTATTATTAAAGAATCTACTAACTGAAACCAGTCTGGAATAACTGGTGAAGATGTTCCTGCCCCAATACATAGTGACCATCCAGTTCTGGCATGAGCATCTTATAAAATTGGATATATTGTATCAACATGCAAACCTTGTTTCGCCATTAGTCAGTATCCTCCATGTTTATTTTTCATTGAAGCAGCAATAATTGAAGTATTGTATATTTTATCAAAGGTTGATAATATTATGTTTGCTTGAACTACCCTTATAGCTATGCTTGTCCAATTTTATATATAATCGAAGATCATTAATGGAATCAATACTTATCTTTCTAATAATTTATGCCGCATATTAGATTTAGCTTATGTACTTTATAAATTTAATAATAGTCTATTGATATAACTTAAGTATTTTAAATATCGCTTCGTTCAATAAATTAGTGATTTTATCATTACAACTATTATCTATAGCGAATTCATTTATAAGATTATTTATGCTGGCATAACATTTGGTAATAAAATCCATCATTTTCCCTTTATTCATAATAATCCTATTATCGACCTCTAATGTAGCATTGTCATTTATATATGCTAAGAACATAGCTTCAAAGAAACCTATTTCTAAATTCAAATACCATATTATTTCAGGAAATTCAGTAATTATCTCTTTTATATAGGTTTGAAATTCAGCAATGCAGAATAATTCTCTCATGTCATCATCATAACCTGAAACTGAAATTATAAATTTTTGATAATTGTCTTTAACATTTTGCTTATTATCCCGTTTTGATACTATATATTCTTGTATCTGAATGTAATTTCTACTTAATATTTCTTCTTTACTTATTTCTATAATATAGAATTTATAATCATTGTTTTTCACTTCTCTTTTAGTTAAAAAGTTTTCGTTAAGCAAAGCATTAGTATATAAACTATTTTGCCAGAAATTATTATCTTTCTTTAATTCTACTTTCTTGTAAGCTTCCAATTTTACAAAATTAGAACTGACATTCAGTATTGCCTTTTCTATTTCATTAATCTCACCCTTATCAATATCTTCATCATACACTATAATCAAAAATGCAAATGAGTTTATTATAATTGTTCTCATAGAACATTTGTGAGTACTTTTATCTTTCAATTTAAATGGAGCTATTCTGAAAAAATCTATTGTATATTCTGAATTACCATCAAAATGATAGTAATCATGTGTCTTGCCATTAATGGCTAAATCTATAAATAATCCATAAACACTAATTTTATTGTTTATTTCTTTATTATCTTTAATATATGGTATGCAATTTTTATATGAGTTTGAATCATATTCTAATTTATTAGCTCTTGCTGAATTGTAGCATATTTTTAATAACCATCTGGCTAATTTGTTATAATCATATTCGAAAATTACCTGCATTATATCTTTTTGTATTTTACCATTATATTTTATGATTTCATTGATTGCATATGTATCTAGCTGCGATAGAACGCCATTATTACATACACTACATACATCTTTAATGATAAAATCACTGTTTATGACTTTGCATGGCGCAGCCTCAGTCCAACGAATTTGTTCACTTTTATTCATTCCTCTAAGAAACCCATCAGGTATTATATGTTCTCTTGTAGGCACTCTTTCTTCTCCACAATATGCACATTTCATATGTATCACTACTTTCTTAAATGTATCCCAAATTTCGTATTTCAGACAAACTTTCCCAATTATATGGATAATACAAAGGGAAAGTGCAAATTAATGATAAATTTAAAGTTAAAAAATACCTGCTTTAACTTCTTTAGCCAACCGATTCCAAGAATAACAACTAATATTTTTATTCTCAGAGGTAACGCCTCCAAAGCTTGGCCTTGCAGTTATAATCACAGATTTTACTTTTACATCCTTCCAATCAATTATACCAAATAGGATATCTAGTATATCACATAAATTTTCAGCGATTAGTTTTTCTCTTAAGGCTATCTGTTGATACACTTTATTCTCAATTTTATCAAATACTAGTTCTCTGTGGCTCATGGCAGCTTTATAATACTTCAATTCAAAATTGTAAATCAGTTTTTTCGCAGGCTTGTATGCCAAAATATCAATATCATTAAAGGCTATTGTCTTGCCTTTTTTATTAATTATTTTTTTTATATCTACATAAACTATGTCCGGTTCATCTGGGTCTCTTGGAAGAATGAAACCTTGTGACTCAATAAAATCCGCAAGTTTATATGAAAAAAATAGTGACATATCTTGCTGCAACTCACTAAAAAGACTTTTATTTTTTTTATCAATAATCATCTCACCCATGAAATGACCGGAGAAGCATATATTTTTAAATATAGTCACAACTTCTATAAATGTATACTTACCAAACTTTATGCATTTACCCTCCTCATAAAAACATCTTAATTCTAAGTGCCTGGTGGAAACTTCAATTTCCGCTTTAAAAAGCCTAATTATTGAAAAATATTCAATAATATTGCATATAGTTTGTACATCCAGATACTTCTTGAATAATTTTTTGAATCTATCCTTGCTAACATAATAATGGTCTTTTATCTTGGAATCTCTATCCAACAAATGCAGATTATTAACAATAATGTCCAAGTCAGATACCCTAAAACCCAAAATTGTTTCAATTGAGTGATTAGCTCTTTTCATAATTAACTCAGGCATAAGTCTTTTTCTAACTAAATACTGTCTCAATCTTGGGTCTATAATTTCTTCCTGCTCAATTTTCCTGCTTGTATAAAGTTCAGCGCATTCGTCAAAAAACTGATCTACCTTTTCATCTTTTATTGGTTCAAAAAGATTGATGTCCGATATTTCCCTTCCCAGTGCCTTGTAATACTCCATATTCAGAATAAATATGTTATAAAGTTTTATAAGTTCAAATAATTCATCCAAATTGGTATTTTCATATAAAACAGCATTGTTCTGAAATCCTTGATTACCCAACTGCAAACATATTTTTTGTAAATGAAGCGCAATTTCATTAAATTCATTCATCCTAAATAAATGCTCTTTGGGATGAAGCTTTTGGCAATACTGTTCCCTCATAAATTCAACGATGAAAATCAATTCATCATATCTAAAGTATTGTACTTTACATATAATTAAGTTATAAAAATCGTGCTCGATTTCATCAAGACTTCTATGATTTTGAATATCTCGACTAAAAACTTTAAGGATATATTCCTTTGTGCTACTGAATAAGTCCAGTCCAGAGTTTTCATAAAATCTCGGTAATATCCTCAAGAATTCTTTCATTAGATTTTCAAGCATCTCATTACCTCCAATAATTAAAAGACTAACTCGTATTTACATTATTTCAGAATCCAGGTCAAGCTTTATTCTTCGCTTCCGATATTGCTGTTATCACAAAAAGAATCCTATATTGATAACCCCTATTTACTCAACTTCTAGTTATTAGCCTAATTGGAATTGATACTCAACCACCCCTAACAAACTAACTTGTCCCAATTCTACGGATAAAGTGTAATTAGTTATTTTTAGATTAAACCATCAGCGTTGATATTATATCTGATATTTAGAATGGTTATATGGTTAATTTATTTTTATTTACAGTCCCTCTCAGCATAAAAATCACCGGATAATTTACTAGTTATTGATATAAACTCATCAACTTTTAGAGCAATAACAGATGACATCCAAAAGTTATGTTCTTCTAGCTCTGGCATAAACATACCCTTTTCTCCTGCTGCATCAAAATAAACCTGAAAAACAATTTGTGGAGGTATTGCACCCGTATAGCAGATAACAGCCCCATCTTGCCAAGGTATCCACCCAACTTGACCTATCAACTTTTTGTCACGCTTAAAGAATAAATTATATTTAACTGTAGCACCTTTAAAATTGCCCATTTTATGATAATCGTCTACTTCAACTAATTCTCTTTCTAAGTTGTATTGATACCCTTTCAGAGTCATAAAAGCAGATGGCTGTTTCCCTAAAAAACTCTCGATATTTATCAACGAACGTTTTCTATAAAAAGAAAGTCTTATGATCAGGTCACTAAAAAACTTGTTTAATGTAAGTTCACCAAGTTCCGATTTTCCTAAGTGTACATAAAACGGTGCAATTAAAAAGTTATCATCACAATTTCCTGCAAACCATCCTCCCATATTTTTGCTAAAAGGCGTTTGAATTGTATATCCAATTATCCCCTTATCTAAAACAACAATCATATCAATCCATTGACTTGAAGGATATTCTGCATTTATTTCTATTAAGTTTTCAGACAAAGTATTAAGCGATGTGTATGATTCATATGCAAAAACAACACCAAAGGTTTTTTCTATTACTAATGGACTCATTGTTACTGGCTGATCGCCATCATTAACAGGTGTTTTCTTTAAAGCTTTTGCAGAAGCAATCTTCTTAGCAGCATCTTTTAACTCTTCCTTATTCAATTTGGATTTTACCTCAATAACTGAAGCTACATTATCATTGGGAAGAATTAATACTCTTTTACCTTTCCGATAAATAGGACTATTTAATGCATCATAAATAATAATGTCAGTTTGCATGCTGATATTACTTTCATCATCGATAACACAACCTGTATCAGCAGCAAATCTCTTAGGGAGGTGATCATTGAGAAAGTCTCGCAAAATGACTTCTGCTTCTGCTCCACTTTCTCCATAATGCGGATTATCTTTTTTTATTTCTTCAAAGTCATAACGCAGTTGCTTGCCTGCTTCAATGAATAAGTTTAATATCTTTTCATTCTTCTCCATAAATAACCTCACAAATAATTTGGTATTCCCTATAATCGGTAAATTCATCTGCACCTTCCCATTATAGACATTAGTGGCTGTTCTAAAAGACTTTAGTTACACTATTATAATTCGTCTACCACAGCTAAAACTTTTATTTGTCTATATCTTCAATCACGAATAATGTCGTGATTGGTCACTGTATGTACTAATTATAATTCTATACATTCAAGTAAATTCCTTCCATTTATTGAAATTGTTATGGATGATTGTTTTTTAGACAAAACAAAAAGCTTATACTCAGGCATCCACCTAAATATAAACTTTCAGTACATCATACAGTTCACAACCTTTTGAATCTACTAAAGTTGTGAACTTAACTTGATTCTTTTTACTAACTTTATTGTATCTATACCAACTTTATTGTATGTTTACTGACTTTATTGTACGGAAACATTAATATTATATTTTATTTACTCAGTCTACTCCACAGTAACGCTCTTCGCCAAGTTCCTCGGCTTATCAACGTCGCAGCCCTTCTCCACTGCCATGTAATATGCCAAAAGCTGCAACGGTGTCACTGCCACCACAGGTGCCAGGATATCTGACACGTTCGGTATATAGAGGGTATAATCCGCTACCTTTTCAACCTCGGTGTTGCCTTCCTTTGCTATTGCGAATACGAAGGCGCCTCGGGCTTTGACCTCTTTTACGTTGCTTACCATCTTCTCGTATAGCTCATCCTGTGTTAGAACTGCAAGGACTATTGTGCCCTTTTCTATGAGGGCTATTGTTCCATGCTTAAGTTCTCCGGCAGCATAGGCTTCTGAGTGTATATAGGATATCTCCTTGAGCTTCAGTGAGCCTTCAAGAGCTACAGCGTAGTCTATTCCCCTGCCTAGGTAGAATACGTCTTTGGCATTGGAATTTTGGGTTGCAAACTTCTGGAGGATTGCTTTATGCTTAAGAACTTGCTCTACAAGCTCAGGAAGTTTTCCCATCTCTTGTGTGATTGCTGAAATCTCTTCATCCTTCAAAGTCCCTTTGAGCTTAGCCATGTAAAGTGCTATTATATATAAAGCTATAAGCTGGGTTGTGTATGCTTTTGTGGATGCAACTGCAATTTCAGGGCCTGCCCAGGTGTAGAACACATCATGGGATTCACGGGCTATGGAGCTGCCTACAACGTTGACTATGCTCAGTATCCTTGAACCCTTTCTCTTAGCTTCCTTCAATGCAGCCATTGTGTCAAGGGTTTCACCCGATTGGCTCACTACTATAGTCAGAGTCTTATCATCTACGATAGGGTCTCTGTATCTGAATTCCGATGCAATTTCTACTTCTACAGGAATCCTTGCAAGCTTTTCGATGACATATTTGCCAACCATGCACGCATGGAAGGCTGTCCCGCAGGCTACCATATATATCTTATTGAACTGCTGAAGCTGTTCCTTTGTAAGCTTTATATCGTCCAGCTTTATGCTTGCAGTGTCATGCAGAACTCTGGAGGTCATAGTGTCCTTTATAGCCTTGGGCTGTTCATGTATCTCTTTTATCATGAAATGCTCGAAACCGCCTTTTTCAGCTGATGCTACATCCCAATTCACTTCAAATACTTCCTTGCTCACTGCATTGCCGCTCTCGTCATAGAAGCTTATCTTATCCTTTTCTACTACTGCAAGCTCATTTTCATTGAGCAGATATATCTTCCTTGTATGATTCAGTATAGCAGGTATATCTGAGGCTATGAAGTTTTCCCCGTTGCCTATGCCTACTATAAGAGGATTTTCTTTTCTTACGCATACTATTTTATCGGGCTCTTTTCTGCTCATTACTGCAAAGGCATAGGAGCCTCTGATTTTTTCGAGTACCTTCTTTACCGCTTCTATAAGATCACCTTCATAGAAAAAGTCCAGATAGTGCGCAAGCACCTCTGTGTCAGTCTCGGATATAAAGGTGTACCCCTTCTCTATAAGCATGTTCTTTATGCTCATATAGTTCTCTATTATACCGTTGTGAACTACAGCAATATCATTGGAACAGTTGGTATGCGGGTGGGAATTCACATCCGATGGCTCACCATGGGTAGCCCACCTTGTGTGTCCTATACCCAGACATCCTTCCAAGGTCTCTTTCTTCAGATGCTCTTCAAGTACTGCGAGCCTGCCTTTATATTTTCTTACCTCAATATTTCCATCATTATAAACTGCCACTCCGGCAGAGTCATATCCTCTATACTCAAGCTTCTGCAAACCCTCTATCAAAACAGGAATTGCTTTTTTATCTCCTATATAACCTACGATCCCACACATATATAAATTCTCCTCTCAGATTAATTGCTTCGCGCTACGTGCCACGTGGCTCGTGCATAGATTTGGCATTTATACTGGGTCTGGTTGACTCCTCGAACCTCGCATCTATTTTTATGTTAACCTATTTCTGGGCAAAAAAATACACTAACAGGTCCTAACCGTTAGTTTTCTCAGCTTTACCCTTGGCTCAATTAGATTTTCTTTGTCCCATCAATCACTTGAGGATTTGTAAAATCTATAACGCTGTTAAGCCGCAACGCAGGGCACCCGCCGAATTTTCGATGAACCCTGACCTCGTCAACTTGCAATGCAAGTCTGGCGCTTCATTAAGTTTTCATATGCCACATCTGTAGTCTTTTCACCACCTTTCAAATATTATTGTTCTACCTTTCACCCCCCTAATCTTATTATTATATAATTTTATAATTTTTGTAAACATTTTGCAAGTTAATTCAAATGCTACCATTCGATAAATCCTGTCAAATAGAGCAAGACCTCTCTTATATCATTCTATTTTGGAAAAAAGAAAAAGTACCTTTATTCAGGTACTTTTTATGTCTAATTCATTTTTCCTTCTATCAGTTTAGCAAGAGCCTTAGCATCTTCCTTTATTTCTGCCTCGTTCTCACCTTCAAGCATAACCCTTACAAGCGGTTCAGTGCCTGATGGCCTTATAAGCACTCTTCCCCTATCCTTAAGCTTGTTCTCTAGCTCTGCTATCATGGCAGCAATGGCGGTATCCTCCATGTACTTATCCTTGTTCTCGTTCTTTACTTTTGCATTGACCAGTACTTGAGGCAGTTCTGTTACAATAGCTGCAAGGTCTGAAAGCTTCTTGCCGGTTTCTTTTGTCACAGCCAGCAGCTGAAGTGCTGTCAAAAGTCCATCTCCGGTTGTGTTATGGTCAAGGAATATTATATGCCCTGACTGCTCGCCGCCAATGTTGTAACCTTTTGTAATCATTTCTTCGAGTACATATCTGTCCCCTACCTTAGTCTTGGCAAGGCCGCACTTTTCACGCTTCATTGCTATGTCAAGGCCCATGTTGCTCATAACTGTGCCAACTATGGTATCATTTTTCAATATGCCTTTTTCTTTAAAATGCTTCGCAAATATTGCAAGCATATGGTCTCCGTTAACTATATGACCCCTGTTATCTACCGCAATAAGCCTGTCGGCATCCCCATCAAAAGCCAAGCCTACATGAGCTCCGGATTCCAGCACCAGCTTTTGTAATTCGTCAGGATGTGTCGAGCCACATTTTACATTTATGTTCTTTCCATCCGGCTTGTTGTTTATAATCACAATTTCAGCTCCAAGGTCAGCAAGTATCGAAGGAGCTGCTATGTATGATGCTCCGTTTGCGCAGTCAACTGCTATTTTGAGTCCTCTCAGATTGACATCTATTGTCTTCTTGAGGAAATCAATATATCCATGCACTGCATTGTCTATCTCAATCTTCTTGCCAATTTCTGCCCCTGTGGGATTTGCTATGCCGTTATCAGGATTCAAAAGCAAGCTCTCTATCCTGTCCTCCAGCTGATCCGACAGCTTATATCCATTGCCGTCAAAAAACTTAATACCGTTATATTCAAACGGGTTGTGTGAAGCAGAAATCACAACCCCTGCATCCAAGCCCATATGCCTTGTAAGATAAGCAACTGCCGGTGTAGGCTGAACCCCTAAAACCACAGCTTCTGCTCCCATTGAGCAAATACCAGCGATAAGCGCAGCTTCAAGCATGTCACCAGATACTCTGGTATCTTTTCCTACTGCAATCCTGGGTTTGTGGTGGGTTTCTTCTGTCAAAACATATGCGCCTATTCTTCCGAGGTTGAACGCCAGGGTAGAGTCCAGCTCCTTATTGGCAATCCCTCTTACTCCGTCAGTTCCAAACAAGCGACCCATCGTAAGACCCCTTTCAATGTTTAGTTTGCTATTTTCCGTTAGTATATTTATAATATCACAATCATACCCTTTGTTCAAACTTCATATTTCCACCGTGTATTCCGTGGGATTTCGTGTGTTCAGTGTTGCCCGCAACCATGAAACCCCGCCCCTACCTTTTTACACCCTCTTTAAAGGCTTTCAGGTATTCAGGCTTTTCATCCAGCCAATAACGTCTGGCCGGAGTTCCTTTTTTATTCTTCCTATAGTCAAAATCTGCATAACTCCACCACACTGCGGCTTTTATATTTTTATACTTATTGATGCTGCTGAACATATCATTGATCCACTTTCCCTTGTCTCCCCCTACCGAGCTGCAGGCAAACTCGGTAATCATCCATGGAAAATGCCCATAAAACCTGGTGTACTTTTCATTCAAAGGGTCATATATTTCGTTAAAGCTTCTCCATCTTTCTCCGGTAAGGCCCTTGTAGTAAGTTCCGGTATTGTAGCCTGTAAGACCTATCATCTGTACATATTTGTTCCCAGGATAGTATGAGACATGGGAATTCCATTTCAAAGGAGGATAATCCACATCATTGGGATTAAACACCCATATGGCGTTTCTAACCCCTTCCTCCTCAAATATGTCATATATATGCCTCCAAACCTTTATATAGACATCAGGGTCGCATAGCAGCGCTATACCGCTGTATCTCACCCACGTACTGTTCATTTCGTTGTTCAGTCTGAATATGAATGGATGCCCGAAGGCTTTTGCCTCTTGTGCAAAATTCCTAAGGTAGCCGTCATATAAACCATCAATCAAATCAAAATTGACATTCTTCATTTTATTATCGGTGTTCCCTGCCTTTATGTTCCACATAACCTGCATTGTAAGCTCCACTGTCTTACCTCGCTGGTAGGCATTCCTCATACCCTCCATCGGGAATTGGTGCCCAAGATAGATATAGTGAAGTGTAATTGGAAATTTGTATCCCAGCTTCTTTTCCATATCCTCAATTTTCGAAAAATCCTTTGTTATGGAGTTTGGATAAAATATTCCCCATTTTATAGAATCTGAATTCTGCAGTGCATAATAGAAAGCCTTGGTCTCAGCATTCCAATCAGGGAGCTCAGGCTTCAGTGCAATATCGAATTTCAATTCCCCACTGCGTTCTATCTTTTTGAAGGATTTGAGCACCTGCTGTATAGCTTCTTTTTGCTCATTCAGCGAGCTGGATCTGATGAAGCAGCTGTAGAACTCCCTGTCTCCTGTGATGTAAAGAGCATGCATATACTCGTTCTGCGAATCATTGCTTCCTGCTGCAGGTCTTCTTGAGAACACCAATATTCTGTTCTTGATGCCGTTTATGGTACAATATTCATTGGTTATGAGCCTTATGCTGTTAGCTTTCCGATACTCAGGGTCAAGCATATATTTATATAAATATGTATTAAAATAGCTATCTATACCTTCATAGGGAGAAAGCTCCCTGGAAATCTTGATATCCATATCCGGACTGCTTATTCTGATGAAGGCAGGCATATAATCCTTGTCAACTGCCATTGTTTCGGGCACCTTCAACTGGAACCCCAGTTCAGGGCATTTAATCTCCTTAAAGCTTATCTCTTTCCTTTTGCTCTCTTCCTCATTTACAACTTCCTCTGCAGCCGATACTCCCTCTGCTGCAATTCTGGTTTCTTCATTGCTACTGCTCTTTTCATTCACAATACTATCACAGCCAAAACTCATAACAGAAACAATTATTACAATCAAAACAACTATAAAAGAGCTTTTGATATCAGTCAATCCTCCTTAGTGGCACCATATTTTCTTATTTTATGGTGCCACGTAAGGGCGTGAATATATACTGGATAAAAAAAGCAAAGTATACCAGCTGAGCGGTATACTTTGCTTTTTTATGTCAGATTACATGTTTTCAGGAGTTTCTATTCCTGCAAGGCCCAAGCCTGTTTTTATTACTATTCCTACTGCTTTTGTAAGCTGCAGTCTTGCATTTTTTACATTATCATCCGCATTTAATATCGGATGTGAATTGTAGAACTTGTTATAAGCTTTAGCAATCTCCGTAACATTTCGAAGAACTACAAAGGGCTCATACCTCTCTGTTGCTTCCTTAACGGAATCCTTGAAAGCTCCTAAAAGCTTCACCAGTTCAAACTCATCCTCGGTGGAAAGATAACTTAAATCAGCAGTATAGGGTACATTTCCTGCCTTTCTCAATATACTCCTGCCGCGCACATAAGTATACTGGACGTATGGGCCGGAATCTCCGTCAAAGTTCAACGCATCCTCCCAAGTAAACACAACATCCTTCTCCCTGTTGTTCTTCAGGAAGGTATAAAGAAGTGCTCCCATACCGACCATCCTTGCAACTTCTTCCTTATTCTCCAAGTTCGAGTTTTTGTGATCTATTACTTCCAAAGTCTTGTGGACAGCCTCAGTAATTACATCCTTTGCCAGGACTACATCACCTTTTCGTGTCGAGAGCTTCTTATCTGCAAACTTTACAAGACCATGGCCTATGTGCACACAATCCTTGTTCCACTCAAAACCCATCAGTCCCAAAGTACTGAAGATCTGGTTGAAATGCAGTGACTGTGTGCCTCCTACCACATATATGTTCTTATAGAAGTCATATGTTCTCTTCCTATATATTGCAGCCGCCAAGTCTCTTGTAGCATAGATGGTAGCTCCATCAGACTTCAGTATGAGTATTGGAGGCAGATTGAACTGCTCCAAATCAACGATTTTTGCTCCGTTGCTATCCTTTAGCAGTTTTTTGTCACGAAGCATCTGGACAACCTCATCCATCTTGTCACTGTAAAAGCTTTCTCCTGCAAAAGAATCAAACTCGACATTCAACATTTTGTATAATTCTTTGAATTCTCTAAGGCTTAATTCCTTAAACTTCAGCCACAGCTCAGTTACTTCAGGATCTCCGTCCTCCAGCTTTTTAAAGTATGCTCTGGCTTCATCTTCAAGAGCCGGATCCTTTTCAGCTTCTTCATGGAACTTGACATATATTCTGAAAAGTTCAGTTATTGGCTCCTTATCAAGGGCGTCTTCATCCACCCACCTCTTATATGCAGATATCTGCTTGCCAAACTGGGTTCCCCAATCTCCGAGATGGTTGATTCTTATGGTGTTGTAACCTGAGTGCTTATAAACCTTTTCAAGGGCACTGCCCAACATTGTATTAAGCAGATGACCTACATGGAAGGGCTTTGCTACATTGACTGAAGAGAATTCCACTATTACATTCTTTCCTTCACCAACATTTGAGCTTCCAAACTTTTCACCCTTCTCAAGTACCTCTTCCACCAACTGCTTTATATATTCTGTCTTGTTAACGAAAAAATTTAAATAGCCTCCGGCAGCTTCAGCCCTATCAACTATGCTGTCAGGCTGTACCTTTCCTGAAAGCTCAGCAGCAATCATATTCGGGGACTTTCTCATAACCTTGGCAAGCTGGAAGCAAGGAAAAGCATAATCTCCCAAGTTTCCCTGCGGCGGAATTTCAATAAGACCTATGACTTTATCCAACTCCATGCCAGCTAATTCACTTATCTTTTTCGCTATTTCTACTTTAAAATCCATACATATCCCTCCGATTATTGTTATTATATATAAAATTGTATATTACATACTTAAGTAGCTTGATATAGTCACAGTGTATCCTATTTTTTGCCTCGTGCTACGTGCCACGTGGCTCGTGCTTTGAGAATGTCTTCGAAGTGGGCGAACACTGTTTGCCCCTACAATGAGGAACGACGAGGGCGTCGTTCCCTACTGTTGGTATCTCGAACCAAAAAAACAAAAACCCCGTCTCAACAAAGAGACGGAGTTACCGTGTTACCACTCTAATTGGCAAATTGCCCGGTGCAATGCACCATGAACAACAGCCCTCTCAAACCTTTATCGCAGGCATACGTCCGGTTTACTGGAAGCAAAGCTCTTTTGACCGGAATCTCCCCGGCTCTTTTCATGGTGTCATTACTGCCAGGCTCTCACCAAACCCCGGCTCTCTTTGAATAATGACGCTCCGTTACTTTTCCGGATCATAGAAATTCAATATTGATATTTATATCAATGGCTTCTATTGAACCATTATTATAATCAAGGAAGCCTTTGATGAAACTCGCTTACGGGGCATTACAAATTATTGTGGAATATATGCCCCTACTCGTTATAGTATATTTTATTCAATTATGTGTAATTAGTCAATAGGTGAATTAATCTTTAGCATATTCCGGGAAGTTCTTCATATATCCAAGAGCATATGTGCAGGTTATGCTTCCAATTACTCCTATAATCAGGAGCATTATAACTGTATAGAGTCGTTAAACTTTTCACATGTATACAATGCTTTATTCTGTATAAGGGCGCAAAAGCAATTGCGGTGAAGCATTCGGGCGCTTTATTCAGTTTATATATCCACAATCTGCAAGAACAATTATATTTCGAGGTTTTCCGCTTATTATCGAGCTTTAGTCAGATATCCTCCGGAGAACCATTATGGTAAAATATAGCTTGTATTGCATTTTTAGTATTACCATAGGTCATCGCTATTATATATCTTTAAATTACAATTATATTTGGACAAGTTACAGTTTGAATGGAGGTAGTATATTGGATAATATTCTTGCACTAATAGTTGGAGCATTACAAATCACAATACTTGATTTGACACTGTGCGCTGATAATATTGGGATAATCGCGCTGGCAACCAAGAACCTGCCGGCTGAATACTCAAAAAAAGCAACTATTTACGGAATCTCCGGGGCAATAGGTCTTAGAATCATTTTTGCCTGCTTTATGACTTTATTACTTACAGTCAGTGCAATCCCGATTAAGCTTATCGGCGGCTTGCTGCTTGTAAAGATTACCTGGGATTTTATCAAACCCTGCAACGACGAGGAAGAATGTTCAAATGTCAAACAAGCCAGCAAATTCTGGGAAGCCGTCGGAATAATTATAATAGCGGATGTAAGCATGAGCTTGGACAACGTACTGGCCATAGCCGGAGCCGCAAACGGCAATATATGGCTTATAGTATTCGGTATTGCTTTAAACATACCGGTGCTTTTCTTCGGCAGCCAATATGTATCAAACCTAATGAAAAAGTATAGGATAGCGATTTATATCGGTGGAGCAGTGCTTGCTCATACGGCATTCAAGATGATTTTTGAAGACAGCATCGTATACTCGCATATACCGCATCTCTTCGGCATAATTTTCCCATGGCTGGCAGCAGCAGCTATTCTCCTATACGGAATTTATGTGGTTAAGAAAACTTCGGCAGTTTATGAATAGTACAAGCCTGGCAGATGCCAGGCTTGTTTTTTTATCTTTCTATTTCCATTCGATCTATGATAAACCTTTTTTCTAAAGATATGCTGTCACAGGCTCCCCCGCATTCAGGACAGGGCATTTCGTCTTTGTAAACAAAAACTAGCCCGCAGCATCGGCACCTTCCAGCTATGTGGCCATACTTTATGTATATCTCTGCATCCTTGGCTGCGGTGCCTTTGAGAATATACTCGAAATAAGCCGAAGTGTTCCCCTTGAACAACATCCCTTTCCCAGCTGCCAGCCAAATCTTGCTGATCCTTTTTGCCTCATTCTGCTTTGCTGTATCCTCTATTACCTTGAGAAAAGCCTCTGTTAAAGGAAACCCTCTCATTTCTGCCCTACCCCCTTTTGTACAAACCTTTGCTATAATATATGCTTGTACATTGGGATCTAGGACAAAAAAAGGTAAAAAAAACCACCCCGAAAGGAGGATGGAAGATGGAGGCCTTTTTTTTCGGGGTGGTCTAGTATTAAATTATTTTACGCAAGCAGCTCCTCTTAAAAGTGCTTCCTTATTTAGTGGAATTACGCTGGCTTTCTTACCACTGAATATTTCAGTAATTATCTCCATTATGGTATCTTCTTTTGCAGCGTTGGAGATAGCGAGATATGCTCCAAGCATAACCATGTTTGCTATTTTACCTGCTCCCATTTCGTTTGCTATATCATTTGCAGGTACATAGTAAACTTTGATATCATTTCTTGAAGCCTTCTGGTCTATCAAAGAGCTGTTAATTAGAAGCGCTCCGCCTGGAATTACATCTCCTTCAAACTTATCCAATGAAGGTCTGTTCATAACTATAGCCGCTGTTGCTTCAGTGACTATTGGTGCTCCAACCGGTTCTTCAGATATAATTACGTTGCAGTTTGCAGTACCGCCACGCATTTCTGGACCGTAAGAGGGCAGCCATGACACATTCCTTCCTTCTTTTAGGGCTGCTTCGGCAAGTATTTTGCCCATAGCCATAACCCCTTGTCCTCCAAAGCCTGCCATTATAATTTCATGTGTCATTATTTCACCTCCTCAGTATTTCTGAAGTTTCCAAGTGGAAAATATGGTATCATATTTTCTTCAAGCCATTTCAATGACTCCACAGGAGTCTTACCCCAGTTTGTCGGGCAAGTGGATAGTACTTCAACAAGTGTGAAGCCCTTGCCTTCCATCTGTGCCTGAAAAGCCTTCTTTATGGCCTTCTTCGCCTGTATTATATGCTTTACATCATGTACTGAAACTCTTTCTACAAATACAGCCTTAGGAATAGTTGCAAGCATTTCGCTTACCCTCAAAGGAAGTCCTGCATGGTCTTCAACTCTTCCGTAAGGTGCAGTTGTAGCTTTCTGTCCTATAAGAGTTGTAGGAGCCATCTGTCCGCCTGTCATGCCGTATATTGCATTGTTTACAAATATTGTTGTTATCTTTTCACCTCTCATAGCTGCGTGGACTATCTCAGCGGCACCTATTGATGCCAAGTCCCCGTCGCCCTGATAAGTAAATACTGCAGCTTTCGGGTTTACCCTCTTTATGCCTGTTGCAGCAGCCGGTGCTCTTCCGTGAGCTGCTTCCTGCATATCACAGTTGAAATAATCATATGCGAAAACAGCACATCCTACTGGAGCTACACCAATAGTTTTTTCAACAAGATTAAGTTCTTCAAGCACTTCTGCTACAAGTCTGTGTATTATACCATGAGTGCAGCCTGGACAATAATGAAAAGGCTTGTCAGTCAGTGCCTTAGTTTTTTCAAATACAACTGCCATTATTTTGCACCTCCTAGAATCTTCTTGGCTTCCTCAACAATAGCCTTAGGAGTCGGAATCATACCGCCTGTTCTTCCATAGAAATGTACAGGTTTCTTTCCGTTTACAGCCAACCTTACATCTTCAACCATCTGTCCCATACTCATCTCTACAGTCAGGAAGGCTTTTACGCTGGCTTGCTCCGCTGCTTCCGCAATGGCTTTCTGAGGATATGGCCAGAGTGTTATAGGCCTTATTATTCCAGCCTTTATTCCATCTTTAGCAAGTGCATTTATTGCATTCTTAACTATTCTTGATGTTGTTCCATATGCAACGAAAACGATTTCTGCGCCTTCCATGTTGTAGGTCTCTACCTTTGTTTCATTTTTTTCTATTTCGCTATATTTTTCAAACAACTTGAAGTTGTGCTTTTCACATTCAGCTGGATCTATGAACAGTGAATTTATAACGTTGCCACTTCTTTCTCCCTTTGTACCCACTGTGGCCCATGGCTTTCCAGGTAGTTTTCTCTTTTTTACTTCAGTAAATTCTACCGGTTCCATCATCTGCCCTATCATACCATCTCCAAGAATCATTACCGGATTCCTGTACTGATCCGCTATGTCAAAAGCTTCCTGAACCAAGTCAACTGCTTCCTGCACAGATGCCGGTGCCAGTACGACCAATCTGTAATCGCCATGTCCACCGCCCTTGCAAGCCTGGAAATAGTCTGACTGAGCAGGTTGTATCCCACCTAGACCTGGGCCTCCTCTTACTATATTAACTATTACGCAAGGCAGCTCAGCGCCCGCAATATATGTTATTCCTTCCTGCTTCAAGCTTATTCCTGGGCTTGATGAGGATGTCATTACTCTCGCACCGCTGCCTGCTGCTCCATAAACCATGTTGATTGCTGCTACTTCAGACTCTGCCTGAAGGAAGCATCCGCCATCAATCTGAGGCATTTTCATTGCCATGTATTCAGGTATCTCATTCTGTGGTGTAATAGGATAACCGAAGAAAAATCTACAGCCCGCCTTAATAGCAGCTTCAGCTATAGCTTCGTTGCCCTTCCATAATTCCTTAGCCATTTAAGCTTATACCTCCCTTTTTATCTCTCTACTCTTATTACAACGTCTGGACATATTCTTGCGCACGATGCACAGCCTGTACATTTATCCATTTCCTTTACGGTAGCCACATGATAGCCCTTGACATTAATCCTATCCTTGTCCATCACAACTATCTTAGCAGGACATACTGTGGTGCAAAGTTCACAACCTTTGCATCTGTTCTCATCAAAAGTTACCTTACCCATTACTTAACCTCCTTCTAGATTTATATTTAGTCCTCCCAAGGCTTCTTCATGTAAATATCTATGGGGAACAACTCACCCTGGAGTCCTTTTGGCAGCATATCAACAAACTTTTTTTCAACAACCACATATTTTATTGGAAGTCCCAAAGCTTTGGAAACATCTTCACAAAGCCTTTGACCTTTTATTATCTCCTCTACTGTGGTATTGCCACAGAGGTGAGTATTATTAACCAATGCAGTAACCTTCTGCTTTGAACTTTCCTCGATAGATCTTAGGTAGCTTACTGCTCCATCAACAGTATTGGTCTGATGCCTGTTGGCATTAAGCACAAAGAGCATATCATAAGGCTCCTTGTCAAAATACTCATGATATCTTCCCAATGCCCTTGCTCCCGCCTTATCTCCGCCTACATCCAATACGACCTCATAGGAGGTGTCCTGCAGAACAGAGTATATTTCCGGTGAAAGGGCAGGCACGTCTCCAGACAAGCCTTTTAGTGAGGAGGATATTACTCGTACTCCCTTTTCATTAAACTGTGGTTCTATTTCTCTGGAGCGGAAGTATGGGTTTACTATGTCCAGGTCTACTATTGAAGTTTTTTTGCCTGTAGCTGCAAGACCAAAGGTATAGTTGACTGCGAACTCTGTCTTTCCGCTTCCGTAATGACCTGTGATTATCCTGATTCTTTTTTCATTGAACATATGATCAGATCCTTTATTTATATTCCTTTGCTGCTTCTTCTTTACGAAGAACCCTCAATCCGCCCTCAGCAAGAGCTATCATTTCGTCTTCTCCGGGATATACCCTTACATCCCCTATGAACTCTACCATTTCTTTTATCCAACCAACAAGAAGCTTGTCATATGCAAGACCGCCTGTCAGACATATTGCATTCACCTTACCCTGAAGCACTGTTGCACAGGCTCCTATCTCCTTGGCAACCTGGTATGCCATTGCCTTGTATATGAGCTCTGCATTCTTGTCGCCGGCTTGTATCATTTTTTCAACTTCCCTGCCGTCGTTAGTTCCAAGATATGCAACTAAACCGCCCTTGCCGGCTATCTTCTTGTTCATTTCTTCTATTGTATACTTGCCCGAATAACAGAGCTTCACGAGATTACTGACAGGCAAGCTCCCAGTTCTTTCAGGAGAGAAGGGACCTTCACCGTTAAGAGCGTTGTTTACATCAATTGTTCTGCCATTTTTATGGGCTCCTACCGAAATACCTCCACCCAAATGTGCAATTATGAGGTTTATTTCTTCATACTTCTTTCCCAAGTCAGCTGCTGCTCTTCTTGCAACTGCTTTCTGGTTCAATGCATGCCATATACATATTCTTTTTATTTCCGGCATACCAGAGAATCTTGCAATTTCATCCATTTCATCAACTACGACCGGATCAACTATAAAGGCCGGTATTCCCAACTGTGAAGCTATCTCGTTGGCTATTATTCCTCCAAGGTTTGAAGCATGCTGCCCCATGACTGTGCCCTTAAGATCCTCAAGCATTTTATTATTTACTCTATATGTTCCGCCTTCCATAGGCCTCAAAAGCCCGCCTCTGCCTACCACGGCACTTAGTTTTGTAATATTTATGCCATTGGTATTTAAGGTTTCCAGTATGACATTCTTTCTGAACTCAAACTGGTCTATTACCGTGGCATAAGGAGCAAGTTCCTCGTTTGAATGTCTAAGGGTCTGCTCCAACACAGGCTTCTCGTTATCAAAAATAGCAATCTTGGTAGAAGTAGAGCCTGGATTAATAATAAGCAATCTATATGTCTCCTGCATAACTATCCTCCTTAAAATTTATGTTGTGAGTTCATCTTGCCATAAGTGCTGCTATAGCAATTGAATTCAACTTAGCCTCGTCAGAATCGGCACGAGAGGTCAATACCACTGGAGCCTTAGCTCCTACTATTACCCCTGCATTCTTGGCTCTTGCAAGGAAAACCATTGATTTATACAGAATATTGCCTGCCTCAATATCCGGAACCAGCAAAATATCTGCATAGCCTGCAACCGGATGGATTATCCCCTTATGCTTGGAGGCCTCTACTGAGACTGCATTGTCCAAAGCGAAAGGCCCTCCCAGTGTACAGCCTGTAAGTTCTCCTGATTCATTCATTTTCACTAGCTCTGCTGCATCTAGAGTTGCCTGCATCTTGGGGTTTACCTTTTCCACTGCTGCCAGCAATGCAACCTTAGGATTATCATTCCCCAGTGCATTGGCCACTTGTACAGCATTCTCAATTATCTGCTTCTTTTGAAGTACGTTCGGAGCTATATTCATAGCTGCATCTGTGACATAGAAAAGTCTGTCATAACCAGATACATCAAATACCGCAACATGTGAAAGCACGTTTCCTGTCCTTAGGCCTATCTTCTCATCCAAAACTGCTTTCAATATCACTGAGGTATCAACGAGCCCCTTCATTACAATGTGTGCTTTTCCTGTCGAGACAAGCTCAACCGCTTTTCTGCACGCTTCATCCTTTTCCTTGATGTCAATTATGTCAAATTTGTTTATATCCACGCCGCATTCTTTTGCCGCTTTTGATATTTCATCCTTATCACCAACTAATATTGCATTTGCAATACCCAAATCTTTGGCACCATTGACTGCGGATAAGACCTCGATATCCTGAGCTACTGCAACAGCAATTATTTTGGGTCCCTTATCCTTGGCAGCCCTTAGAATCTCATTAAAGGTTCTAACCATTTACTTCACCTCATCTTCATATATCTTCGCTTGCTCTTCACCCGCAAGCACCCTTAAAGCACCTTCGGCCAATGCCTGCATCTCATCTTCTCCGGCATATACCTTCACTGGCGCTATGAATCCAACTCTCTTAGCTATTCTCTCACATAAAAATTCCGAGTATGCAAGCCCTCCGGTAAGAAGGATTGCATCAACATCTCCCTTTAGCACAGCTGCCATTGAACCAATCTCCTTGGCAATCTGATATGTCATTGCATCATATATCAACTCTGCATTCTTGTCTCCAGCTTCAATCATTTTTATTACATCTCTTGCATCATTTGTTCCTAAGTAACCGACAAATCCCGATTTACCTAGAATTTTCTTCCTCATCTCTGCTTGTGTGAACTTTCCTGAATAGCACATTTTGATCAGGTCTCCTACCGGAAGCCCTCCTGTTCTTTCAGGTGAGAATGGACCTCCATCGTCAGCACCACTTACATCGATTATTTGTCCCTTTCTAAGAGGTGCAATTGATATGCCCCCTCCGAGATGGGCAATTATGAAATTAAAGTCAGCAAGCCCTTTTCCCATATCTTTTGCAGCTTTTCTGCCGACAGCCTTAATGTTTAAGGCATGCACCAAAGATCTTCTCGGAACTTCCGGCAGGCCTGATATTCGAGCAATATCGTCGAATTCATCAGAAGCGACAGGATCGACTATAAGAGCAGGAATGCCTTCCGGATCAGCTATTCCTTTGGCTATTATCCCTCCAAGGTTCGAGGCATGTTCACCTTGAATACCTATTCGCAGGTCTTCTATCATTGCATCAGTTACCTTATAGCTCCCACCCGGCATTGGTTTTAATAGTCCGCCTCTGCCAACCACTGCGGACAGGCTTTCGGTAGATATGCCTACTTCCTTAATCCAGTCCAGTATCATCTTTTCCCTATACTCAAACTGGTCAGTGACCTTTGCAAATCTGGCTACTTCCTCTGCAGAATGGCTTAGGTTTTTTTGGAATAGATTCTTCTCACCTCTGAAAATTGCTACTTTTGTCGAAGTAGATCCAGGATTGATTGCTAATATATACTCTCTTGCCACTGTCTCACTGCTCCTTATTCAAATTCTTTTTGTTGCGCGTTTCGCGTTTCGCGGTATGGGAAATGGCTTCGAAGGATTAACAAAATACTCGTAACTCGTAACTAGTAACCATGACCTTAAGAAATGCCATAATAGTTATATACTTATGCAAATAATGTGCCACAAACTTTGTCAAAAAAAACAGAAACCTGTATATCCCGTGTAAACAAGGATAACAGGCTAAAAATTCTTTATAACACTTACAAACATTTTTGAAATATTTATATACTTGTATGATTTATCAAAGGAATCTATTAACATAAGATTTATTTGAATAAATATGCATGCAAAATATTGCAAAATAACTGTACATGTGCAATGTTTTGCATGGTTTTCTTCTTATCCTAACTTTTCAGTTTTAATATCTACAAGATAATAATTCATATCAAAATCCCAGTTCAGATGGTTTCCGTAAAAATTCTCATCTAGAAGCCTCACAGGATATCGGGACCTTAATATCTCGAAGTCATCCAAAGCCCTATGTCTTGAATCCGCCTCCAGATATTCGCTGTTCAGAAGCTCCCAGGCCTTTTCATCCTCTCGAAGCTCCTGATAAGCTTTAATCAGCTTATCGTACATCTCTTCCTCACCAAATTTGAACTTTGCAGTTTTTACTTCCACTGCAGGACCCAGACATTTGAAAAGCGTTTTCTCAGTTTCATCCCAGCTGCTTTCTGCCACTACATAATACCTGTCGTCACTGCACTCTTTCATCGTTTCTACTTTTCCACTTTCAAAGACTTTCATGCATTTTGATGCATAAAAACCATAAAAACCATTGTCCCAAAACTTACCCTCTACAACCTTCCCTCCTGAGAGGTATACTCCCTTATTTCCTGCCCATGAAAATATAAGACAGTCCTTCAGCGGAATCAGCCTATCATTTGCTACATCATAAATGCTGTCAATAATATATGCGTACTGCCCGTCATCACTCCACTGGATTCTGAAAAAATCAAAGGACCATAAGGAATATGGGTGTTTAAACAGCTCATTGTCCTTTTCATAATTCCTATATATTATCCTTTCACCCTTTTCATCAAATATATAAAGGTTATTATCCGCTCCCAACTGCAGCTTAATATTGCCCTCAGGCGACCAGCTTACTACCCTTCCCTGGCTTGCTTCGCCAGAGCCGCCGATTTTACTTGCTGAAACAGCCGTTACGCTTTGTTTTCTGTAGGCATTCCCTCCAAGTATACTACAGCTTGTAAACGACACGGTGACAATGCATACCAACCCTAAAATCAAAGCTCTTTTCCCCAAGTTAAACAATCTAAATCACCCCTGATTCATAATGATGTCATTAGAACTTTATTTCGTTAATACACCTCACTTTACTATTTTATCATTTTAGTCCAAATATTTCCATAGTTTTTATACCCAACATTAGACGTAATTTTTCTGGAAATTCTTCCGAAAAAAGAAAAATTCTGCACATTTTATGTGCAGAATTTTTTTATTCCAATCCGTATTTCTCCAGCTTATAGTAAAGACTCCTCAAGGATATATCCAAGAGCTTCGCTGCCTTGGTCTTATTATTGGCACACTCCTTCATAACCTGAACTATATAGCGTTTCTCCGACTTCTCCACGATATCATCCAGAGTCATGGATATGTCCTCGTAACTCTCACTATTGTCAACAGGCATGCCTCCGACCTTCACAAGCCTTTCAAACTGAGACAGGTGCGTCTCCAGTATCACTGAGTCGTTTATCTTCATGTTTATGATTGCACGTCCTATGAAATTATCCAGCTCTCTTACGTTCCCCGGCCAGTTGTAGGCTTTAAGCTCCTCAACAGCTTGGTGTGATATGTCCTGAACATTGCGCCCGTAAAGCTGGTTAAATTTCTTTATAAAAAATATGGACAGGTCATAAATATCGCCTTTTCGCATCCTTAATGGGGGAATATTTATCGGAAGCACATTCAGCCTGTAATACAAGTCCGCCCTGAACCTGCCGCTGTCAATGGCTGCTTCAAGATCTACGTTAGTTGCGGCAATTACCCTGACATCTATGTTTATTGATTTAGTCCCGCCAACCCTTACGAACTCTTTTTCCTGCAGCACCCTGAGCAGTTTTGACTGTGTTCCCTGAGGAATCTCCCCTATCTCGTCCAGGAAGATAGTTCCTCCGTTAGCTTCCTCGAAAAGACCTTTTCTTCCGCCTTTTTTAGCCCCGGTAAAAGCCCCTTCTTCGTACCCGAACAGCTCCGATTCAAGAAGTGTCTCTGGGATCGCGGAACAGTTAACCCTTACGAATTTTCTATATTTTCTCTCACTCGCGTTATGTATTGAATGAGCGAATATTTCCTTACCTGTACCACTTTCACCTCTTAAAAGCACAGTTATAGGGATTTCCGCAGCCTTCCTGGCTTTATCTACAGCAGCCAAAAGCAGCGCATCCTTCCCTATGATGTCCTCGAAGGTATACTTGGCTTCCAGGCTTCTAATGATATCCTTAGCATTCTTCAATTCGTTGGAAAGCTTGGTTATTTCCGATAAATCATGTATTACACCCACACTGCCCCTTAGCTCCCCATCCACTATTATGGGTGCAGCATTAACCAGCACTTCCTTATGCGTAGGTCCCACCTTCAGAAGGGCGCCTTTAATAGGATTTTTGGTTTTAATTACCTGCATGTGAAGGCTTTCTCCTTCGGCAATATCAACAGTAGCCGGCTTGCCTATCACATCCTTTTCCGACAATCCGGTAATTCTTGTATAGGCAGGGTTTATCATTACGCCCAACCCCTTCTGATCCACAACCGATATTGCATCCTGAGTGGCATTGAATATTGCCGCCAGCATACTCTGCATTTCCTTAAGGTTTGTTATTTCCTCCGCCAGCTCTATAACTTCGGTGATATCCCTGAATACCGCAATAGCTCCTATTATTTTCCCCTGCTTATCTTTTACAGGCATCCTGTTGGTTATAATTTTGATGCTGCCCAGGTTTTGCTGTTGATTCAGCTCCGATTTACCCGTCTCCAGTATGAATGGCAGCCTTGTATCAATTATTACATCAGCCACATACTTTCCTATAGCATCTTCTGAAGGTATCTCAGTGAGCCTTTCGGCGGCTTTGTTGAAAAGCGTTATTATACCCTCAGTATTGACGCCAATCATAGCATCATGAGTAGAGTCCAATATTAGTTCTATATCCCTTTCCATAAAACAACCTTCCTTACGTCAGGTTCGAGGTTCGCGGTTCGTGGTTCGTGGGCTTGGGTTGCTCTTCGGAGCATCGCTCAAATCCTCGTACCTCGCACCTCGCACCTCGCACCAGTTTTATACCGGCTTAAAAGTTTCAATTATCCTTTCGGCTGCCTTCATGCCATCCACTGCTGCGCTCATGATTCCCCCTGCGTAGCCTGCCCCCTCGCCTATCGGATAGAAATTTTTTACTGTCTCGCTTTCCATGTTTTCCTTTCTGACTATCCTTATGGGTGCAGAAGTCCTTGTCTCAACGCCTGTAAGAATTACGTCCCTGCTAGCAAAACCTTTTATCTTCCTGTCAAAGTCCCTGAGAGCTTCCTTCATTGTCTGCGTTACATAATCAGGCAGACACAAATGCAAGTCGCAGAGCTTTATCCCAGGCTCATAGCTTGGTCTGACTCCACCCAGCCTCTGAGATGCCTTACCTTGAAGAAAATCACCCACAAGCTGTACCGGTGCATGAAAATTCCTGCCGCCCAGCTCATAAGCCTTGCTTTCCCATGTTCTTTGATACTCTACCCCCGATAAGGGATGACTGCTCCCAAAGTCATCGGGAGTTACAGAAACAACCAGTGCACTATTGGCATTATCCTTATCCCTTTTATACTCACTCATGCCATTGGTGACAAGCATGCCCTGCTCTGAAGCAGCTGCCACTACCTGACCTCCCGGGCACATGCAGAAGCTGTATGCTGCTCGCCCTGTTACTCTGCTCCTTGTCGTAAGCAGATAATCGGCAGCACCAAGTCTTGGGTGCCCCGCAAAACTGCCATACTGCGCTTCATCTATCATGCTCTGCACGTGTTCAATCCTTACCCCTATGGAGAAGGGCTTCGGTACAATGCTTACACCTTTCCCGAAAAGCATTTCGTAGGTGTCCCTTGCACTATGTCCCAGTGCTGCTATTATTACATTGGATTCAATAGTTTCGCTGCCGTTTACAACTACAGCCTTTGCTGCACCATTGTCAACTAAAATATCAGTAACCTTGGAGGAAAACCTTACTTCTCCTCCAAGCTCAATTATTCTGTTCCTTATATTTTTTATGACAGTCTTTAAAATGTCAGTCCCTATGTGGGGCCTGCCGAGATATAGTATCTCTTCTGGAGCCCCTCCTCCTACAAAAGCATCAAGCACCATGCCGATTCTTCTATCCTTTATTCTTGTCGTGAGCTTTCCATCCGAAAAGGTACCCGCTCCTCCTTCTCCAAACTGTATGTTGGAGTTCTTATCAAAAGCGCCGAGTTTAAAAAAGGAATCAATTGCCTCAGCCCTTTTATCAACATCACAACCTCTTTCGAGAATCAGCGGTCTGTACCCATGTTTTGCTAAAATTAAACCGGCAAACAATCCTGCCGGTCCACTGCCTATAATTATAGGCCTGTTATTTATTTTCCCGCTGCCATACTGAACCTCAGCTTCAATATCAGCCTGGCTGGCTTCTTCATCTATTATTACAGCATCCTTTATCTGACGATACTTGGAAATACTCATATTCCCCACTGTCTCAATCTCTGCGGAGTATATCAGCAGTACATCCCTCTTATCTCTTGCATCTACAGATCTTTTTAATATTCTGATACCGGATATTTCCTTTTCACTTACCTTGAGCTTCCCGGCGGCAAGAAATCTAACCGTCTCGATATCACTATTATTGGTTATCTCTTTAACAGGCTGCTTCAAGTTATTTATCTCAAAACGCACTTAATCATCTCCAAAATGTTTCGAACTATGTACCGCTCTTTTTCAACACCACCTCAGTCTGCTGCGGTGATACTCCCATAACCTCAACCCCTTGGGGCACTTCCCACAATATATTCAGGACATTGGTGCCCTCATTGGCATGCTTCAGGTCAACATAGAATTTGATGGTATTCGTGGCATCAATCAATAAGCCCTCTGCACCTCTCAAGCTAACCACCATACCGTTTTGTATGCTTCCAACCTCCAAGCCCTCTGCAAGATTCACATATTCGATGCTGCCGATAGTCATATCACTTGTTATTACCTTCTCTATATTGATGAATATGCTCATCTTTTCACTGGCATTCACAAGTTCAACACCATCAGGCATTACCAGCTTTACTTCCCTCGATACATCTGCTGTTCCATCAGTAATATCAATTTTCTCAGTTTTTATAGAATTTATACCTTCAAGGATCTGCTGCTTTCCGGTAACAAGTATCTCCGCAGGAGATACTGACATATTGCTTATTACATATCCAGCAGCCGGCTGTCCTGACAAATCCATTTGCAAGCCGACACGCTTCGTATTCTCTATAGGAATGCTTACTTCTATATTGCCGGGTTCTATAGTGATATTTTGTATATCCTTCCCGTTTTCATCCAGAGCCCTCACAGGCAGTATCTTCTTTACTTCCGCATTAACACTGGCAATATCCACATCAACCCTTACGGTATTTATTTTGTTGATTTGGGATTCTGCCCCGGTTATGACAACATCATTTGGTGCTATCATAGGGGTCATAGCCGCCAAGCCGTGGGATGGATTCCCCATTATATTAACGTGTACGCTTTTCTGAACGCTTACTTTGGGTTCGAGCACTACCTTAAGGCTATCCGCTGATTTCATCAGGATATTCACATCCTCAGGTATGCCATTGATATTTATTTTTACAAAGTTATCACCCTTAAGCCTATGACCTTCTAAATCAGCAACAGCGTCAACAGTGGTCTCGTTAAGCTTATCCAACTCATTATTCTTGCCTTTTAATCTAAGAGTAAGTTTAAAGCTGTTAGGGTCGTTAGCCAGCATCATGTTGCTCTTCTCAAGGAATACAGTGTTAATAAGCCTGACCGGAATTGTTATATCCTTTGTAATTTCAGGATTCTGCTCTGTTATAACATAGAACCAGAGCAGCAACGCCAGCATAACTGAAAATATCCGTATAGTAATATCCTTGTTTAAAAATCTATCATTCATTTTTGGCACCCCACTTCATCCATACGGGCTGCTTGCTTTCCTTGATCTTATAGCTGTTCTTGATTATTTCCTTCATGGACTTGGTATCCAGATACCTTGACAGTCTTCCCATTTTGGCGAAGGATATGACACCAGTCTCCTCAGATACGATTATTACCAAGGAGTCGGATATCTCGGTTATACCTATTGCAGCCCTGTGCCTGGTACCGAGCTCCTTGCTCAGGTTCTGGCTCTGGGTAAGGGGCAGGAAGCACCCTGCAGCAGTAATTCTATTCCTTCTAATTATCACAGCACCATCATGGAGAGGAGTGTTGGGAACGAACAGGTTCACCAATAGTTCATTTGTAACTATGGAATCAAGCTTGGTGCCCGTCTCTATATACTCATTTAAACCAGTTTCCTGCTCTAATACTATGATGGCCCCGATTTTATTCTTTGAAAGGTGTGTGACTGCAATATTAATTTCATCCAGCATCTTATCAATTTCTTGGTCAAGCAGCTCCCCCTTCACGAAGAACTTGCCCCTCCCAAGGTGCTCAAGTGCACGTCTTAGCTCTGGTTGGAAGATTATCAGTATTGCAATAACTCCCACTGTCATTGCGTTTTTCAGCAGCCAGTATACAGCATGGAAGCCAAGGACCTCACTGAGCTTGGTTGCAATTATAAGCATGGCGATACCCTTAATCAGCTGCTCTGCCCTTGTTTCTTTTATTAAGTTCATTATTTTATAAATAATAACGGCGATTATTCCAATATCTACATATGTATTCCACATTTTGAGATACGGAAGCAGCTCCCTAAGTTCCTCCACGTCTATGCACCTCTCATATTGCAATTTTTTTCATACTTCAATTATATATTAATTTCCCGTTGTTTTAATATTACAAATATGTATCATTTTTAAAAATTCCGGCAATAGGCTATAGGCAATGGGCAATAGGTTTCTGCAGGGCTTCGAAGCCTTTCTGATTCCTCGAAACCCGAACCAATCCCTAAAAGAACAGATGTGTGATATATTGATCAATTATTACCAGTGTTCCAACCGCAAACACATAATAAGAAAAATACCTCATACTGCCCTTTTTCAGCAGAACAATCATAAATCTTATAGAGAAATAGCCTGCCGCCGCCGCTGCTATAGTCCCTGCAACCATTGGCGTTGTGATGATGCTGCCGCCTCCCGCCTCGAAAATGTCCTTTACCTGAAATACCGCAGCTCCTAATATAGCAGGGATTGAGAGCAGAAAGGAAAACTTAGCAGCAAACTCCCTGTCCAGACCCCTAAGCAGCGCACCCGAGATAGTAAGTCCCGACCTTGAAATAGCAGGCATGATTGCAGCCCCTTGCATAACCCCGATAAAAGCGGCATCAAGATATGATGTCTCCTTTATATTCTTTCTTCCTGTGCTCAGCCTTTCAGCAAAAAGAATAATTACACCGGTCGCCAGGAACTCAAAGCCTAAGGTGCTGCCGCTCTTGTACATTGCTTCGAAGGAATCCCTAAACATTATTGCTATGATTCCTGTCGGTATAGTACCAGCAACCAACAGCCATGTAAGCTTTTGAAAGGGTTTTTTAAGAAGGGAGAATATTTCTTTCCATAGCACCGTAACTACAGCCGCAAGTGTTCCTACATGCACCATGGTATCAAATATCAGTGTAGGCTCAGTTATTCCGAATATCTTTTGAAACAGCACCAGATGTCCTGAGCTGCTTATAGGCAGAAACTCCGTAAGTCCCTGAATAAGTCCCAGTATTATTGCTTGAATAGTGTTCATTATTAAACCTCCCAATAGTTCGTTTTGTGAAATATCCTTTTATTAATTATTCAGATTTCACAAAAAGTTTCCTTAATGTTATTGAATTTGCACCATACCCAATATAATTACTTTTGTGCGTTCAATATATATATCCATTATAATTATGATACAATTCCTGCCATCATTCAATATATCTTCAGCAGTTTTCACAACTGGTATAATTGTCCTATTTAAACACCCGCTGAAAAACAATATGGGTGCGTTGCATAGCAATACACCCAATGACAACAGTATATATAGACGAAAGCGATTAGAATTTTCTTTCAAGTTGGTCGTTAATTATTTCTATTATTATTTCTTTTCCCATCGAATCAGGCAACTCCTTGGCACTTTTCAAGGCTTTACTTATATATTTCTCAGCAAGGTTCTTTGACCTTTCAATAGCCTTTGAGGCATCCATGACTGCATACAGTGATAATCCATTATCCTTGCGTATTCTGCTTAAGGCTTCCAAAACCTGCTTTTTATATTCTGAACGAAGTGCATATATTATCGGCAAAGTATATACTCCCTGTGCGGCATCATTTAGCAATGGTTTGCCCACCTTTGCCGCATTGCCGGTTAAATCCAGAATGTCATCAATAATCTGGAAGGCCATACCAATATTATTGCCCAACACCCCCAGCTTATTCACAAGCTTCTTGGGACATCCCGCCTTATAAGCGCCCATATACAGGCTTATTGCAAATAAAGCGGCGGTTTTTCCGCCAATCCTTTTGAGATACTGTTTAACACTTACATCAGTATCAAATCTCTGCTCATTTTGGGATATTTCACTATCACAGATATATGCCGAAGCTTTTGCCACCTGTCTTAGCATATCCATATCCGAATAATCAGCTACCAGCATGAAGCCACGGGTAAGCAGAAAATCTCCGCTGTATA
Source organism: Clostridia bacterium (assembly GCA_035628995.1). Classification (NCBI taxonomy): domain Bacteria; kingdom Bacillati; phylum Bacillota; class Clostridia; species Clostridia bacterium. The sequence goes on from DASPIR010000033.1 coordinate 121,168, forward strand.
CAGCTACATCTTTGCCCAGTACCGAGTGTACTGTTTCCTTTCCTCTCCTGAGCTTTGCATCATCTATTATGTCATCATGTATGAGAGTGGCCATGTGGATTATTTCCAGAGCTGCAGCTACTTTCACAATAGTATTGCTATGATATTCACCAAAGGTTCCGCCAAGTATTGTAAAAGCAGGCCTAAGTCTTTTGCCTCCGCTGTTTACAAACTCCACCAACGCTTCTTTGACCGTTTTATTTCTTGTTCTCAAAGACTTCTTTATTGTATCTTCTACAGATTCCAGCTCTTTTCTTAAAAATTCATTATCATTCCACATTTCCATCACTTCCTATTCCAAGTATGTGTCTCATTGGTCTCATGGTATATTGTACTGCGAATCCTATAAATAATCCTGTAATCACTGCTGAAACCAATAAAAGGGGTAAGTAGTAAAATAGCTTCATATTCTGTACTATAAGGCTGGCTACCAATATTTGTCCAATGTTGTGAAACACAGCGCCCACTACACTTATCACAGGCAGACTGAAAAGGTTCCTGAAATTTTTATACATCACTGCCATTGCCAGCGTGCTTATCGAACCTCCTATGAAGCTGTATATGAAACCAGATACTCCGCCGCCAAATACAGACCCCAGAAGGGTTCTCATACCCACAACCATAAGAGCTTCCTTAGGTCCGAACAATATGATTGTCACAAGCGAAATTGCGTTCGCCAGACCAAGCTTTATCCCTGGGACAGGAATCGGTACAGGAATCATTCTCTCAATTATATGAAGTATTAATGCTTGTGAAACCAGAATGCCCAGCAACACCATTTTTTTTGTCCTACTCATACTATTCTCCTCACTAAACATTTCACACCAATACATTATGCTTAATTCAAAATATGCAAATGTTTTCCTTGCTTGTCATAAATCGCATATAATCTTATAATCTGTCACGGCGATTTATACATATCAAAATGAAATATCATCAACTTCAGATTCTGTCTTTCCCTCAACGTAGACAGCAACTTTGTTAGGCAGGCATACTATGCTCTGTCCAACTTTGTTCACCACTCCTGTCTTCTGGCACACCTTGTCCGGACATATTACATCTTTAACATAGGCACCATTTTCATCAATTAGGATATCAATGTATTTTCCATCTTCAAAGTCTATATGGACCTTCTGCTTCTTCATTCCTGCTTCTATAGGAATCGATTTATAAAAATTCCCGTTTGTTTCTACCACAATCTGTCTCTCATCTTTCGACTCACTCATATTGTTAATCCAAAACCATGAAATTGCCGCGACAGCTAGTATTATTACGATGATCAAATCGCCTTTTTTTAGCTTCATTATATCCCCCGTCCATTAGTTTTGCGAAAAAAATTTCATTACCGGCTTAGGTTTCGCAAAACGTTTCCTTATCACTCAAATACACTACAATTGTATATTATACAACAAAAAAAGCCTATAGTAATAGTATGGATTTAATTATTTTTCATAACAGAATATATACTGTAATTAAATCCAATTGCACCCATATAAGCATATGACAGACTTCCTTTTGAAATGAATTTAATTATCATTATTAAATTTTTGTTGCATTGATATTAATGTATCATATAGAATTAGATATGTAAATTTAATATCGCATTTTGTAATATTACTGTAGATTATCATCTATTTAATGGAGGTGCCCTATTTTGATTCTAAAAAGAAAAATGCTTCTCGTTACTACCATAGCCTTAATAACTACATTCGCATTGGCTGGATGTCAGACACCAGCTTCCACTCCCGCTCCTGCTCCCGCAGCAAAAGGAGAGCCTATATCCAGAACTGATTATATGCTGGGAACAGTTATTGACATAACCATATATGATAAGAGCGACACAACAATACTGGATAAGGCCTTTGCCAGAATAGCTGAAATAGAGAGTAAAATGACTATTAATAACGCTGAAACCAGTGAAATCATTGCTCTCAATAATGCTTCAGGCGTAAACGAAGTGAAGCTTAGCCCCGACACCTTCTTAGTGGTGGAAAAAGGGAAGCAGTATTCTGAGCGATCCGATGGAAAGTTTGATATAACTGTAGGCCCAATAGTTAAGCTTTGGAATATTGGTACCGAGTCTGCAGCGGTACCTGATAAAGATGAGCTGGCAGAAGCTGTGAAGCTGATAGATTATAACAAACTGATCCTTAACAAGGAAAACCTTACCGCCAAACTTGAAACCCCGAATATGAAAGTGGATTTGGGTGCTATTGCAAAGGGCTATACTGCTGATGAAGTTGCCAGAGTCCTCAAGGAGAATGGGGTAGAGCATGCCATTATAAACCTCGGTGGAAACGTTATGACCGTGGGTGGGAATCCAAATGGCAACCCATGGAAAATCGGAATTCAGGACCCCTTCAACCCAAGAGGTGATTTCCTTGGTATAGTCCCTATAACGAACTGGACTGTAGTGACCTCAGGCACCTACGAAAGATTCTTTGAAGAGAACGGTAAGAAATACCATCATATTTTGGACACAACAACCGGCTATCCTACTGACAATAATTTGTACAGTGTATCAATTATAACTGACAAATCCATAGACGGAGATGGGCTGTCCACTACCACACTGCTAATAGGGCTTGAGGAAGGCATTAAGCTTATCGAAAGTCTCGAAAATACAGAAGCCATATTTGTGACCTCAGACAAAAAGGTTTATGTTACTTCAGGTCTAAAGAAAGACTTTATAATCACTAATCCTGATTTTAATCTAGCTAATTAAAAATCTGGAGCAGAATATCTGCTCCAGATTTTTTCTTTAATATCCAATCCTTATATCAGGCATAGTAACAACAAGTATAAAAAGAACAAGCAAAACGAAAAGAAGCAGCAGCTGCTTTCTCAACACAATCCCCCCTAATTATCTACCGCAAATATATACGTTATTACTTCTTCGTTAAATGCTTTAGTTAAATATATGAGGCAGGGATTGTATTTCTTGCCTAAAAGTTATAAATTGCACTCATTTATATCCATTTTACCTTTGGCAGATTGCCTTCCACCGTTTTCGTAAAGCTTACCGCAGGGTATCCCATAAACAGTATGCCCTGAATTTTCTTACCTTTTGGCATCTCTAATAATTCTTCTGCTTTTTTACTCCTGGCTAATATCATTTTCCCCGCCCCGGATATGCAAGAACCCAAACCCATTGTTTGTGCCGTCAGCATCATATTGTACATGGCATACTGGCAGCTCTGCTCGGTATAATGGATTTTGGGGTCTGCAGTCAGTATTATCAGTACAGGCGCCTTTTGAAATATATTTCCTCTCTCCAATACCCTTTTTATCTTTTCTCTATCAGTGTCATTCGCTGCTGTTTTAAATAGCTTAAGAATATTGAATACCAGAGGGTTCTTGTATATAAGCCCATCCATTCTTTTAATATAGGAAAGGTTTATCTCTTCCAGCTTTGCCATTTTCTCCACATCCCGTACTACAATAAGCTCAATATCATAGTTGTTCGTAGGAGCCAGCTTTGCAGCAGCGCAGATCTTCTCCAGCTTCTCCGTCTCGACGGGCTTATCCTTGAAGCTTCTTATGGAATGCCGTGCTTTGAGAAGCTCAGTTAGGCTTTCATCTTCAGGGAGCAGCTCCCTTATTATCTTTCTCGATTTAATACCATTCCAGGACAACGCGCCCGTCGGGCAGCAAGCTATACACTGGCAGCATGTGCTGCACAGCTTGTAATCTATCTCTATACTTTCACTGCCATTAGAAATCGCAGATGCATGGCATATACTTCTACAGTCACCGCATCTTACACACTTGGAACTGTCAATTGTTATCATAAGTACCCCCATCGCATTTCCATAAATAAGTCATTTTACTGTATATTTCTAGAAATGTTCCGGAAGTCCTTCATTTTACCGTCTCAATCTATTGCCTATAGCCCATTGCCTTTCTTAGTGGCTGTTATCCTCTTGATCCTTGAGGTACTCCCTTAAAAATACTATAAGCTCTTTTTCATCCTTGCTCAGAAATTCAAGACCTCTGGACTCATCCACTATATATTTCTTAAGAAGCAGTGCGCTCTGGTTCCAAAGCTCAGGGATATACTGCTTCATAAGTATTATGCAGTTGGCTACCCTATCATCATCCATTGACTTAAGGCATTCCATGATTTTCTCATATTTAGACCCTGCATCCTCGTCCCCTGCTTCAGCCATAGCCTTTAATCCATCAACATATTTGTACATTCTTCTACCTTCCTGCATTAATGATTTTGTTTTCTCATATATTCTGGCATATACAGCTTTTTTAATGCAGGCAAATATGAAAAACCCGGCCAATCAAGCCGGGGACAGTGGCACTCTTCTCTTTGCCATATATGTATTCGTTTCAGGCGACGGCACTACAAATCCATACCTTTGGTATAATCCCTGAGCATCCTTGGTACACAAGGTTCCGTTTAAGTGCATTAAATCCGGGTGATTCACAATAAATTCCACCAGGAACTTACCGATACCCTGCCCTCTGTATTCCTCATCCACAAAAACATCACACAGCCAGTACATCACAGAATAGTCTGTAACAGCTCTTGCAAAACCCACCTGTCTTCCTGCATCGTACACTCCAAAGCACAGAGAGTTTTTTATAGACTTTTCTATCTGTTCCTTCGTTCTGTATTTTGCCCAATATGCTTTGTTGACCAGAAAATCATAAACAGTATCTACTGACAGAAGTGATTTCTCAGTACTTATCAGATATTTCCCGTAGGTCTGTTCCATAATCTATACCCCTCCTTTAGAATAATTGTCTTATAACTTCTCAATCAGCTTACTGGGAGTGCCGCAGTGATATATATAAAGTCTATGCAGAGGCCTTGTCATCGCCACATACAGCAGCTTGATATCCAGTTCGCTGTCCCCATAGCTTTCAGTCTCTGCATCCGCAATGAACACCACATCAAACTCCAAGCCCTTTGACAAGTGTGCGGGAACAATGACTACCCCACTCTTGTACTCCCTGTCCTTTTCTGTGATTATCCGCGGAGCATCCTTTCCTGCCCTGAAGCCCTTGCGCAGTTCGCCGCAGGTATCCGCAGTCTTGCATATGATTGCTATAGACTTGAACTTCTGCTTTTTTAGCTCCTTGATTTTCTCCCATATATCAGAAGCAATATCATGTCGACTTTGCTTCTCTATTACCTCTACTTCGCCTCCATGTCTTATAACCGGTCTGGCAGGAATCAAATTCTCATTTTTTAAATTAGCAATAACCTTGTTGGCAGCCTCCATAATCTCTACAGTTGTCCTATAACTCTGCTCCAGCACAAGCTTGCCGCACCTGCCCTCGAAAACATGCTCATCCACATCCCCCCAGTCCTTTATTCCCCTATAGGAATGTATCCCCTGGGCTAAATCACCAAGTATCGTAAAGGAACTGTCCCTAATTATGCTTTTCAGTACATAAAGCTGGAATACGCTGAAATCCTGCGCTTCGTCTATTACTATATGTTTAACGGGAAGCTTTTCGTCTACTCCATGGATTTTATACTTCAGATATATTATAGGTGCCATATCTTCAATATCAATACTTTCTGATTTCAAATTCAGAATAGTGCTCTCCCTGATAAAACCTGCTGCTTCCCTGCCTATTACCGCATCCACCAGGCTGTGAAACAATTCCTCATTAGACACAAAATCTTTGTAATATTCATACGGGTTGAGTCTGGAGATTTTATTCACATATTCTTTTACAGCACCTTTACAGTACTGCTCAACTCTCCCAATGAACTCATTTTTCTTGTCGATAAGCTCAGTAATTACCTTCTGCCGCTCTTCTCCCTCCTCAAGAACCAGCTTTGCACGGACTATCCTCTTATCACATGCTGATTGGGCTTCCTGGAGAATTGCCTGCTTTTTAGCTTTCAGTCTGTTTGCAAGGTGTTTCTTTATTTCCTCTATCCTTTTCACAAAGGGCTGTTTCCTGTAATCTATACTGAAGAGTTTATTTATTTCTTCATAGCTGTATATGACCTTCGTCAGCAGCCTAAAGTCCTCTTTAGGTATGAAATCCTGTTCTGCTGCAGTTATATAATCATCCAGCACATCTCTGAAGGTCATGGAGCTTTTAAACTCCGACTCCTGCCGCAGGAGTCTGTTCCGCTCCTTCTGTTCCGGACTTGGGTTGTTTATAATAAAGCTTAATAGCTTTTCGTTGGCATCTCTTACTTTGAACTTCTGTCCAATTATGTTTGCTGCAAATTCCTCGAAGGTGGTCTGCTTTGTCTTCTCCACCCCCAGCTCCGGCAAAACGTCAGATATGTAATTCAGGAAGAATTTAGTAGGTGCAATAATCATAAAGTTGTCCGGCATGAAAGTCTTTTCGTATGTATATATCAGGTAAGCTATCCTATGGAGGGCTATGGTGGTTTTCCCGCTTCCGGCTGCTCCCTGGACAATCAGGGGCTTCCACATATCAGCTCTTATAACACGGTTCTGCTCCTCCTGTATGGTTGATACGATTTCCTTCAGCCTGCTGTCGGCATTGGCACCCAAGGATGCCTGAAGAAATTCATCATTTGTGGTAATGTCTATGTCAAATATCTCCCTTAGCTTGCCCTCTTCAATGGAAAACTGCCTTTTTAGCAGCAGCCTTCCGTTTATATTCCCGCCAGGGCTCTGGTAGCTCGCATCCCCCAAACGCCCTTCGTAGTATAAATTGGCTATTGGCGCCCTCCAGTCAACAATGATAAGCTCTTGATCCTCATCCCGTATAAGTGCCATTTTCCCTATATATAAGTTCTCCGCTTTTACTTTTTCATCCTCATGGAAGTCAATTCTGGCAAAATAAGGCCGGCTCCTTGCACTCATCAGATTTCTGAGCCTTAATGCAGCTCTCTCCTGCAGCATCGAGTTAATCATAAGATCAATGTACTGCTGACTGTTATCACCAGTACCATGCCTTTTATTCCTATCTATATCGTTTTCAAGCTTTCCCTTTTTCTCTGACATTCCCGCTATGCTCTTTTCCACATAGCCAAGAGTTGTTTCCAGCCTAAGCTTTTCTTCTTTATACTGCGGATGCTTTTCGGCAGCCATGGCAACACCTCCATAAATGGATTCTAATCGTAATTTCAGCTGTAGTCAACACAAATTAGAAAGAGGTTATCGTCTGACAACGTAACCTCTCTCTAATTTGTAATCCCTTGCTTTTAACTATTCAAAACCTATTTTCATTGCATTAATTTTCATTAATATTTATATCTGCCATTACAACCCCTTTAAATACTCCGTCCTTTTGAATGGGCATGGACACTGATATATTGTAGTTGTTAGAAACAACTGAGATATATTCCTCCGATACAACGGTTTCCCCCAGGGCAGCCCTTGTAAAATAAGGCTTTGCGCTGCAATCCCTGAAATTATCAGGAACTTCAACAGTTGCTGCTGTAAGATAGCCATTGCCGTCAATAATTGCCATAAGTTCTATATATTCAGATTTCTTCTGCTGCTCTTTAAGATACTTCTCTGCTGTTTTCTCGTTCATAACAAGCAGGTTTTCCTTTTGTACCATTTCGTTGAGCAATGCTTGAGCTTTACTGATTTTCCCTTTGATTGCCCCAGTAACCTCAAAGCCCTTCATGAAATTTCCCACAATTGCATCAGATTCTTCAAGCCTCTCCAGGAGCTTTACAATATGCCCGTGCACCGATTCAATAGTTGCCAGCTGCTCCTGTGTTGATGCGCCTATTTCCTCCGATACCGCCGCACTTTGCTGTGTTATGTCGTTTATCTTTTCTATTTCTCTTTCAATGCTGTCAATGTTCTTTATCTGCTCTTTGGTAAGCACTGTTATTTTCTCTGCAGCATGCATGTTTCCGGTCAGTGTATCATTTATTACGTCGGATTTCTTCAATACCTCTGTTGCATATAGCAGATTCTTATCAATAGCATCCGCTTCCTCCTTTATATGGAGAGACAGTTCACTTATCTGTCCTGTTATGCCATCGACCAGCTGCTTGATTTCCTTTGCAGACTGAGAAGAGTCATCAGCAAGTTTTCCTACCTCACCGGCAACCACCGCAAACCCCCTGCCGGCCTCACCCGCTCTGGCCGCTTCTATAGCGGCATTCAAAGCCAGAAGTTGAGTCTGGGCTGCGATTCCTTCTACTGCTTCTGTTATTGAATCTATGGCTCTTATCTTATCATCCAGGCTGCCCAAAGCTGTGAGCACCTTTTTATTGTATTCTTTAGACTCTTCTATTTTGGACCTTATATCTGTAAATTTGCCAAAGCTGTCCTCTATGGTTCCTTTTGTTTCTTTTGCAACGTTAAGGCTTGTCTCTGCGTTTTCGCTGATATCCTTGGCATCTCGTGCAAAGCTCTGTATCATATCCATCATGTTTTGAGTGTATGCTGCCTGATTGCTTACAGACTCTGCAATACTTTGTATCGTCGAGGCTATTTCCCCAGCTGCATATTTGATTGTCTCTGCCTGCTTCTCAACCTCATGGGCATCCTTCATTACTCTCTTGGATACATCTCCGAAAGAAGCGATTAGCCCTCTGATTTTAAACAAAAAGTCATTTATCCTGGATGACAGACGGTCCAACATCTTGATGCGTGTTTTCTTGATGTTTTGGTTCAACTGTCCTTTGTTTATTACTTCAATATTATTTTTGATCTTTCCCGCAGCACTGTTCAGCCATACTAGAAAACCAGCTCCCGAAGCAATCATAAGTGCAATTAGCACAGCAGCCGCTAATTCATTGCTGCGCATCATGAAAAGCGCAGCTCCAAGAACAACGTTAATTAGAATATAACCTGATAATAAACCTGTCATCCAAACCACTCCCTCATTCTTGATTTGTCTTGAGTATGAGCTAGCTGCAGTTCTATTAAATTACAACGAAAGTCACTATTAGCATCACTTAAACTAATTTAATAATATTACAAATAGTTCAAATAATCAATTAAATATTCCACAATAATGCAACATTCAACATGGCAATCTGCAAAAACAATAAATTCCAGTCCGGAGATGCCTTTGCAAAGCTTTTCTCCAGACTGGAATTGGCTAGATTTCTAGTTGAGGCTGTTTTCATAAAGTGACAATATATCATTCACACTTTTCATTGAGTTCTTATCACTTATATATAGCCTGACCTTTCCTGTCAACTTTTTGTTATACCTGATTTTTGTGTTTTTCTTAAAGAAACTGACTATTTGCTTTACCTGCTTTACTTCACTATTATCCAGTTTAATACTTGCAATCATATTGCCACCCCTTTCAATTACTTGAAGAGCCTCTGTTTGTCTGGAACCTGACTCCAGCAGCAACTTCGGGTAAAATAATCCTACCATGTGCATCATCTGGTGTCAATCTCAAAAACTATCCATGCTATATTTAATAATATTATATCATATATCAAATATTGCATGCGGTAACAATATATTCCGCAGCTTCCAAACCCTCAATACTTACAGTTCTGTCATACTCCTCCGGTATTATGATAGTATCGCCCTTATGAGCCAGTATTAGAGAATCCTCAAATCTTAGCACAACAGAGCCGGATATGGTAGTGAACGCCCTGAACCTGCCTGGTTCATAGCTTTGAAATTCTTTATGCTTCAAGCATCTATAGCTGCTCTCAAAATGCTTGCAATTGATTATATTAATAAAGTTATCCTTTAATGAATTATATATATTGGTGATTTGGGGCAGTTTGGCAGAGTAATTGATAGCCTCTGCAGCTTTATCTACATGCAGTTCCCTGCTTTTCCCCTGCAGATCTTTTCTGTCCCAATCATAGATTCTGTAGGTCAAGTCAGAGGGCTGCTGAACCTCATATGCAAGTATCCCTTTGCCCAGGCTGTGCACCGTACCTGCCGGTATATATATGCAATCTCCCTTTCTAACCTTTACATAATTCAGTACCTCAGCTATTGACCCTTTTCCCAGAAGGCTCATGATTTCTGCCTTCTCAACAGGCCTGTTGAACCCATATATTATAAAGGCATCCTCTGAACACTCCAACACTACCCAAGCTTCACTCTTGCCGTTCTTCTCATTTTCAATCTTAAATGCGAATTCGTCATCAGGATGCACTTGCACCGACAGAGTCTCCCTGGCATCTATGAGCTTGATAAGGACAGGAGTGTCCCCTTCAAGAGACCCCGTCTCCCAGCTTTCTCCGATTGTGCTTCCTTGAATACTCTTATTGTATCCACATAATCTGCTTCCCCCCCAAACCCTTTCTACAATCACAGGATTTGTCTTATATGGTCTCACATTTCCTCCTCCCAACAGAACTAAATGCGGGCTAAAGGTCCCTTACTACAATCTATTAAAGTACAAGAAAATGTGAAACCCTTTAATATCAGAATACAATGCCTATGACACAGATTTTATTTATCGATGAATTGTATTGGTGGGGATATGAACAAGCATTGACTCATTTCAACCTAATTAGTATCCTATATATATCAGCAGTGAAGCATAGCTTCACTGAATGGACTGATTAAGGAAACATTTACGCTCCATTGGAATGAAGAATATAAATTGTTTTTCGCGAAATGTATAGGAGGGTATCTTATGGAATTATATGACGCAATTATATATAGAAAGTCCACAAGGAAATACTCCGACCAGAGTCTGACAGATGAGCAGCTTCAAGCTGTAAGGGGTGTTGTTGATACTGCCGAAAGGCTTTATAATAACATAAATTTGGGAATCCACCTGATAGAAAACGGTCAGAAAATACACCAGCTCTTACCAGGTATTATAGGTGGATATGGTAAGGTAAAGGCTCCTTACTACCTTATTATTACTTCAGAGGAAAAAGAGGGTTACCTCCTGAATATCGGATATACCTTGCAGGGAGTGGTGCTTAGGCTTACTACTATGGGACTTGCAACCTGCTGGCTTGGTGGAAATATAAAGAACAACCAGATGAGAGATACGATAGATGTGCCTGAAGGTCAGGTACCGCAGCTTATGATAGCCTTCGGATATCCTGAAAAGGGCAAATCCCCATTCAGGCGGAGTTCCTCTGAGGCAAAAAGAAAGGACGTGTCGGAAATAACCTCTGGCGCTATGGATATAACCTGGAGTCGGATAATTAGTGCAATAAGGCTTGCACCTTCAGCAGTAAATACCCAGCCCTGGCAATTTGCTTTTAAAGAGGGCACAGTCCATGTGTACTCTGTAAAGTCGGGCAATTTCCTAATAAGACGTTTCCTGGATCCCTTCAATTTTATAGATGTCGGAATCGCCCTGTGCCATGCGATGGTTGCTGCCCGGCATTTTTCCAGAAACATACGCTTTACAAAGGATCCCTCTGCTGTAAGCAAGGAGTATGAATATTTGACAACTATTATTGAAGTCTAAAAGACCGGCGGTTTAAATTATACCGCCGGTCTTTTCATCTCATCATTTTTTCAATGGTTTCCAGAAGCTCATCGACTACTTCGGTTTCTCCTGCCTGAATCCTATTGACCAGGCATCCCTTCATGTGGCTCTCAAGTATCAGCCTGCTCACTGACTTCATAGCCGATTGTACAGCTGCTATCTGGTTCAATATGTCATCGCAGTAAATATCCTTCTCCACCATACCTTTAATGCCTCTTACCTGTCCCTCGATACGGTTCAGTCTTGCCACCAGAGAGGATCTCATTTTCTGCGTGCGAGCGGACATCTTATATCCACTTTCATCTTCACAGCTGCTGCAATCCTTCTTCTCCTCATCCATGTAATATCCTCCCTTAATTAAAGGTTAGTTATCCCATTTACATCATAACCTACTTCTTGAATAACCTCTGACAGTTGTGAATCTTGTACATCGCCATCCAGCTCAACAACTGCATTCTTCCCGTTCAGGTCTACCGTCACCTTGATGACTCCCGCCACTTCTTTAAGAGCCTCCTCCACATGCTTTACACAGTGCATACAGCTCATACCTTCGATATTAATCTTCTTTTTCATTTTTATTCCTCCTTCTTAAACTTTTAATTATATTCTCACCTTGCTAAAATGCATACAGATGTAATGTATGCTTCCACATTCTATATTTCTTATAACATAATATTATTATTTAAATAACTATTACTATACCCCCCTTATGTATATTATAGTTTCAGTTTATAACACATCCTTTTATCTGTCAATAGAATAAATGGATACATTTATTCAGACTTGGTAGAGCCTTTCATTAGTGATGTCAATATAGCTGCTGCGGCAAGCACTGACGAAACAGCAAGTGTAAAACTCAGTGCTCCCATAAATGAAGCAACTTCAAGTTTACTGCCTGCAATGCCTTGAGAAGACATCACACTCTTCAAATATCCCAACCGACTGCTGAATAAAGCTCCAGAAACAGCGACCCCCATTACCATTCCCATGTTTCTCATAGTGGCAAGCATGCTGGAGGCTATTCCCCTCCTGTTCCCGGGGACGCTTCCCATGATTGCACTGTTATTCGGGGTCTGGAATAATCCGGAACCAAGCCCTATTATGGCTAAAGTCAGGATTATATAGGCTGTGGTTGAGTCGAAGCTCAGCCTGCTTAAAAGGAATATTCCAAAGGATATCAACCCCATGCCGGCTGAGCTTATATACCTGCTGTCGAACCGATCTGACAATGCTCCGCTTATAGGCGCCACAATCATCATAGTAACAGGCATCGGTATAAGCATTAAGCCTGCCTTTGACGGTGGAAGTCCTTTGAGCTGCATCAGATAAAAAGGCATTAGCAGAGTGACAGAAAACTGAGCCATATAGTTAATAAGGGCAGATACGTTGCTCATTGTGAATAACCTGCTCTTGAAAAGTCCCAAATCCATCATAGGGCTTTTTATTTTATTTTCTATGTATACAAAAAGTAAAAGCAGCAAAACGCCAAAAATAAGTGAAGCTATAATGTAACTGTTGCCCCAGCCATACTTTTCTGTATAGCTTAAGGGTATCAAAATACTCATTAAGGCTAAAAACACAGTAGCAGCACCTGCCACGTCAAAGTTCTGAACCTCGCATAGTGATTGGTTGGGTACTATTTTGTAAACCCAAAAGGTACCTATAATTCCTATAGGAATATTTATAAAGAAAATACTCTGCCAGCCAAAATGTGTGGTCAGGAAACCTCCCAGCACAGGGCCAGTCGTTAAGGCAACAGAGACTGCTACCGCTGTGATGCCAAGGGCTTTTCCTCTTCTGTAAGCAGGAGTGACATCTGTGACAATTGCCGGCCCCATGGACATAAGCATCCCGGCACCTAAAGCCTGAACAGCTCTGAAAGCTATAAGCATGGCTATTGTCGGGGCAACCCCGCATAGCAGTGACCCTATAGTGAATATAACAAACCCGGCTATGTATATTTTCTTATGTCCATACATATCTCCAAGCCTGCCATAAGTCAAAAGCAAGCTGCTTATAACAAGCAAATACGACATTACCACCCATTCAATAATAAAAAGAGGAGCTTTAAAATGGCTGCTTATGCTTGGAAGAGCAATGTTGACAACGCTGGAATCCAGCGCTGACATGAAGGTACCTACTGCAACCGCCAGTAGAATAAGCTTCGCCCTTCTGCCATCAATTTCATCAGAGTCAGTGTCTTTTTTATGTTCAGTGTTTGAGGTCATGGTATTCTCCTCTCTATACCGCTTTGTTCTATATGTAATCAATTCATCTATTATTAATACTAGCATATTAATATATTGAACGCACTTAGAGTATTACATCGGGTATAGTGCGAATTCAATAACAACCAAGGAAACATTTACGCGAAACTTGAAATAATAATGTAAAATGTTTTTCGCGAAATGTATAATAGATGAAAAAGAAGCTGCGAAATTATCCGCAGCTTACTATTACTATTTAACTACTATGTTAACCAATCTGCTTTTTATTACTATTACCTTTAGAACCTGTTTGCCGGCAAGGGCTGCTTTTATTTCAGGATTTGCCATTGCCATATCCTCTATTTCCTTTTCCGCAGTGGACGATATTACTTCTATTTTGCCCTTTACCTTGCCGTTTATCTGTATCGCCAGTTCTACCGTATCCTTGACAAGGGCTTTTTCATCCCATGTCGGCCACTGATGGTTGAATATCGAGTATCCATATCCCAATTCTGCCCACATTTCCTCTGCAAAGTGAGGTGCAAAGGGAGCCAAGAGCTTAAGCAGGTCTGCAACAACGCCTTCAAGATATGGTATGTTCTTGTTTTCCACATCCTGATCATATTTGTACAAAGCGTTGATAAGCTCCATCATCTTGGCAACGGAGGTGTTGAACTGGAATATTTCCGCATCCTTGGACACACCCTTTACAGCCATGTGCCTTACATAATCCAATTCCTTTTCGTCCTTTGATACTTCATTCCTGCTCTTCCGATTTCTAAGCTCAAGTATTCTTTCAACCATTCTTTCCACTCTGCCCAGGAACCTGGATATTGCTTTTATACCATCATCATTCCAAGGCCCTCCGTCTATATAGTTGAAGCCGAAGCACAGGTAGAGTCTGAATACATCAGAACCGAATTCGTCTATATAGGTATCAGGGGATACGACATTGCCTCTGGTTTTGCTCATTTTCTCACCGTCAGGGCCTAGTATTGTGCCCTGATGAACCAAGGAAAGAAACGGTTCGTCAAACTTGAGGTATCCGATATCCCTCAATGCCTTTGTTACAAATCTTGCATAGAGCAGATGCATTGCTGCATGCTCAGCCCCGCCTATATATTTGTCAACCGGCAGCATTTTGTTTATCCATTCCTTATCGAAGGGCTCGTCATTGTTCTTATTGTCAGGATATCTGAGATAATAAAACGAGGAACACACAAAGGTGTCAAGGGTATCAGGGTCTCTATGTGCTGGTTTGCCGCACTTGGGGCAAACTACGTTCATGAATTCATCGCTCTTCTTCAGAGGAGATTCTCCATCCGGAGTGAATTCCACATTGTATGGAAGCATTACCGGCAGATCCTTTTCAGGCACCGGCACTATACCGCACTCCTCGCAGTGTACAACAGGTATTGGAGCTCCCCAATATCTCTGTCTTGATACCAGCCAGTCCCTGAGTCTGAAGTTTATCTTAAGATCACCCTTGCCCACCTTGGCAAGCTCTTCGGTTATTTTCGTCTTTGCGGCTCCAGAGGTTATCCCATCGAATTTGCCGCTGTTTACAAGAACTCCATATTCCGTATAAGGAAGCTTATCGTCTGCATCTCCCACTCCCTTGACTACTCTGTTTATTGGCAGGCTGAACTTTTCAGCAAACTCAAAGTCTCTTTCATCATGGGCCGGAACTGCCATAACACAGCCAGTGCCATAGGTTGCAAGAGCATAGTCAGCTATCCATATCTGAACCCTTTCGCCAGTTATGGGGTGTGCTGCATAAGCGCCTGTAAAAACTCCCGTCTTTTCTCTTGTTGTTGAGAGTCTCTCTATTTCGCTTACTTTTCTTGCATAGTCCTTGTAAGCCTCCACAGTTTCCTTCTGTTCAGGAGTGGTAAGGAGGTTTACAAGCTCCAGCTCAGGAGCAAGCACTACATAGGTAACTCCCATAAGAGTATCTGCTCTTGTGGTAAATACCTTGAAGGATAGGTCCTTGCCTTCTACTTTGAACTCTATTTCTGAGCCCTCTGACCTTCCTATCCAGTTCTTCTGAATTTTCTTTGTCTTTTCCGGCCAATCAAGACCATCTACCATATCTAAAAGTTCTTGTGCATAAGCAGTTATTTTGAAGAACCACTGGGTCAAGTTTCTTCTGGTTACTTCTGTTTCACATCTCTCGCAATGTCCGTCTATTACCTGCTCGTTGGCAAGAACGGTATTGCACTTTGGGCACCAGTTTACAGGTGCTTGCTTTCTGTATGCAAGACCGTTTTCATAAAGCTTCAGGAATACCCATTGAGTCCATTTATAATAATCAGGAGCGCAGGTTACTACCTCGTAATTCCAGTCGAAGGTCGCCCCCATTTCTCTGAGCTGCTGCTCCATGGTGGCTATATTTTTCAAAGTGGAGTCCTGTGGATGTATACCCGTCTTTATTGCGTAGTTTTCCGCGGGGAGTCCAAAGGCATCAAAGCCCATAGGCTGGAATACCTCATACCCCTGCATTCTCTTCATTCTTGCCCAGGAATCACTTGGCCCATAGTTGTACCAATGTCCTACATGAAGCTTTGCTCCTGAGGGATAAGAGAACATTTCCAAGCAATAAAGCTTTTTATCTGCATTTTCAGGATGGAACTTATAGAGCTCTGTTTCTTCCCATTTTTTTTGCCACTTCTTGTCAATGTCTTTAGAATAAGGCATAATAACACTCCTTTCAGATTGAAAAAATAACAAAATAAAAAACTCCATCTCAATAAGAGACGAAGTCTATTCGCGGTACCACTCTTTTTGATTTCTCGGCCTACAATGCCAAAAAATCCACTTCTTCGATGGCGAATTACTACCATCTATCCCTTTAACGGAGGAATGCCGGCTTGCCCTACTAGTACTTCAGGAAGCTGCTCCAGGGTGAGTTCAAAGAATTCATACTGCCGGATTTCACCTTTCTCCAGCTCTCTGTAAGTCATTCATTCTTCTACTATTCCCATTCCTTGCATATAGCGATATTTACGATTTATGTTAGCATGTTTTACAACCTGTGTCAATATTTTTTGGTTCGAGGTTCGAGGTTCGGGGTTCGAGGAATATCAGGGCATTTCTGTTGGGTACGGTTGCACGTAGGTCTAGTATGCCTTCGGAGCCTCACTTTTATACTCGGGTTTAATACCTCGTATCCCCCCGCACCTCGCACCTCGCACCTCGCACCCGTTATTTATATAAATATATTCTGTATATCTTTATTCGGTGTATACTTTTTGCCCTGCCAGGTATCTCTATCCATCATAAGATGCTCAATGGCATTTATTACTTCAAATTTCTTCAGGCTCCATTCTGGACCTATAAGAGTATCTCTTGGTCCGTCGCCGGTTATTCTATGTATTACCATGCTCTCAGGTATCCTTTCAATGCAGTCGACTACCGTCTCGACATAATCCTCCATTGACATCAGCTGAAACTCTCCACGCTGGTGCATCTCTACCAGCTTGGTGTTCTTCAAAAGATGAAGCAGATGCAGTTTTATACCCTGAGTCCCGGTATTAGCTATAAAATCTACCGTCTGAAGCATTTCCTGCTTATTTTCTGCCGGCAGCCCCAGTATTTCATGGGTTACAACCTCTATATTGCGCTTCTTAAGCTCTTTTACTGAAGCTACATATGCATCCAGCCCATAGCCTCTGTTAATGAGCTTGGCTGTCCCTTCATGCATGGTCTGCAAACCTAGCTCCACCCACAAATAAGTCTTGGAATTTATCTCTTCCAGAAGGTCCAGCACATCCATAGGAAGACAGTCTGGTCTGGTTGCCACAGCAATGCCAACCACATCCTCCAGATTAAGAATGGAATAATACCGTTCTCTTAATGTTTCAACAGCAGCATAAGTGTTGGTATATGCCTGAAAATATGCAATATATCTGCCCGCCTTCCATTTCTTGTTCATCATGCTTTTTACTTCATGGAACTGCTCTACAAGATTGCCGGCGGTTCCCGCAAAGTCTCCGGATCCCCTTGGACTGCAGAAAACACAGCCTCCGGTAGATACACTGCCATCCCTGTTCGGACAGGTAAAACCTGCATCCAATGATATCTTGAATACCTTGTCTCCAAACTTTTCCCTCAGAAAGTGATTTAGGGTATGGTACCTCTTTTCGTCCCAGGTTTTTGCCATGCTGTCTCCACCTTTGTGTTTTAATATTAGTATATATCCGAGAATTCAATATTAACCATATCTATACATACACTTGCCTTCTCTTCTGCAGTTGCCGCTATTTCATCGCTATCAACCAGCCATATGGGAAGCTTCACAATAAACTCGCTCCCTTTTCCATATTCACTTTTCACCTCAATTGAGCCGCTATGCATTTCCACAAGCGATTTTACCAGGGAAAGACCTATGCCGCTCCCCTCACATTTTCGTGTGAAGGACTTGTCCACTTGCCTGAATCTCTGGAAAATAAGCTCTTTCATTTCATCTGCTATCCCGATGCCTGTATCCTTAACAGATATGTAAACATAACCATTCTTGCGAAATAATGAGACATTTATAGTGTCCCCTTTGTCTGTGAATTTTACCGCATTGGAGAGGAGATTTAAAAGTACTCTTTTAATTTTATCAGCATCGCAAGCAGTTTCCAGACAAAGGTCCTTTGAATCCAGAGAAAGCTGTACGCCTTTACTCTCAATAAATCTGGAGGCATCTGACAGTATATTCTTTACCATTTGTACCAGATCATGATTCTGCACATGCATCTCTACAAATCCGGAGTCGATTTCAGTAATATATATTAAATTATTAAGCATCCTTAACAGTCTAAAACAGTTCTGCCTCATAATAGTTGTGTACTTTTCCAATTTATCAATGCCTTCAAAAGTATTTTGACCATTTAGAATAAGCTCAAAAAGCTGAAGTGTCCCAATAATTATATTTAGAGGCGTCTTAATCTCGTGAGATATATTTGCAAAAAACTCAGTCTTGATTTTATCATATTCAAGGGTCTCTCTGACAAGCTTCATATTTTCGTCCATCGTATGCTTCATCTCTTCAGTCCGCTTGCGCTCAGAAATATCCCTTGCTACACACATCACTGCATTTTCGCCCCTATAGGGTACTATTGAGGATACTGCTTCAATTTCAATACTCCTGCCATCTAATCGTCTTATCTTCTGCTCGGACATGGACAGTATGTCTTCGCCGTTTATAATACCATTGATGTGCTGCTCCGTCAAAGCTTTTGTGTCCAAATGTATAAAATCAAGAATATCCCCCTTGTAAATACTCTCTCTACTGTTGGCACCAAGCATTTTTACCCCTGCCATATTGGAAAATACAGTTTTGCCGTCCACACTGACAAATATAGCATCAGGACTTAGCTCCACCAGAGTTCTATATCTTTCCTCGCTCTTATGCAGCTCATTCTCCGCATTTACTCTCGCTGTGATATCCCTGAAACTGCACACCCTGCCAATCATATGTCCCTTATCCATCAATGGGGTGGAGAATACTTCATATATTCTTCCATCTGTGAGCTCTGCGGTGTAATGCTCCGTTACAGGAACTTCATATGTGAAGTTCACCCAGGCTTCGAAAATATCAGGCTCTTTGAGCTGCTTCTTGATATGCTTTAGAAGTGCTGTTTCATTGTTTAGACTGTATATATCCCACGGTATACTCCACATCCTGAAATAAAGCTCGTTTGCCTCCAGAACCTGTCTGTTATTGTCAACTACCAATATACCATCATCTGTCGCATTAAGGGTTGCTCTCAGAATTTTTTCCTTTCTTTCGAGCTTTTCCTCCGCTTCCTTATGCATAGTAATATCTCTTGCCAGTGTCACTATCCCCTTTCGTCTTCCGTCCTTATAAAAAATAGGAGTTTTTATTACATCATAGGTTCTTCTTACTCCACCAGATATATTTATTATATCTGTTGACCTGTATATAGAACCCTTTTTCCAGGCCTTTTCATCTGAAGCACTGCACTTTTCGCTTACGACATTATAAGACGGACTTGATCGTGCCAGTTCATGCCTATCCATGCCTTTATAATTTTCTATGTCAAAACCAAATGCATGAAGCATTGAATCATTCATCTCAAGATATCTCCCATTTGCATCCTTGAAAAATATCAAGTCTGGTGTGCCATTAATGAGAGTTCTAAGCACTTCCTCATTTCCCATCATGGAAACTTCTGCGTCTTTTCTTTTATTAATATTAACTATTACTATTATTTTAGCAAGCAGCAATATAAAAATAAAAGATATAACAACTGACCATACAACACTTTTTTTTATCTGATATAATACATCGGAATCATCAAAAAATACCCTTGCATGACTGCTCCCATAGACTGCAGA
Source organism: Clostridia bacterium (assembly GCA_035628995.1). Lineage (NCBI taxonomy): Bacteria > Bacillati > Bacillota > Clostridia > Clostridia bacterium. The sequence goes on from DASPIR010000033.1 coordinate 141,120, forward strand.
AAGTGGGAAAAGCCCAGCAATAGCAACGGTCAATATAATTGCAAAAAGAAACCACCTTTTATTCATGCGCTACACTCCCGGATATTATGAATAGCATCATTTCATAAGTTAATATGAAAAAAATGTTTTTCGCGAAACATATAATATAATTATTCCACAGCAACTGAGTTATTTCAATGAACTTCGTCATACAATAAACGACACGAAATTCCATGACAAAAATCGACTTATTCCTGAAGTACTATGCCCAGCCTTTCATACGTCTTATCATCTATAACATTGCTGATTGGGAGCTTGCTGGCCTTCTGAAAACTATTCAAAGCTCTCTCTGTAGACACGCTGTAATAACCACTTAAATGCCCTTTATAATAGCCCTTAAGCTGTAGATTCCTCTGCACCTCCATGACATCGGCCCCTGTATCGCCGGGATGCAGCTCTCTGAAGCCTTTTCCAAAAGGTCCAAAAGGTCCCCCATATATTTCGACAGTCGTCCCATGCTTCACCAGTTTATACAACTCGACTATGTCCCTGTTTCTCATTCTTATGCAGCCGTGGGAGGCCGCTCTTCCAATGCTGCTTGGTTTCGTAGTGCCATGTATCCCATAAACCCCCCAGGGTACATTCAACCCCATCCATCTGCCGCCGAAGCCCTTACCCCAATCTCCCTTTTCTATGACTCTGAATATACCTATTGGAGAGGGATTTTCATTTGTGCCTATTGCTACGCTGAATTTTTTAATTTGCTCTCCGTTTTCGAAAAAATACAGCGTCCGCTTGGTTAGATCAATGAAGATATATAGCCCTTTGCTCTCATTGTACTCTTTCAAGCATGACTCTTCCCAGCGTATATAATCTATTTGAACAGTCTGACTCTTATTTGAATCCATTAGCAGCAAAAGTGTGATGCTAAAGACGAGTATCCCAATAAGGTGAATAAATCTTCTCAACACAATCCCCCCAAAACATTCTATTAATTTATATGAATGCTGGAGGTTTAAAATAACAAGGGCAGTGAAAAGCCATCCTTCAAAACTTTAAAGGATGGCCTTGATCTATCTGGCTGCACTTATATAACTATTCCCATCAAGAGCTATGAGCATTTGCAGTGTCGGATTTTCCCCTGCAAGCCCTACAGCATAAATTGTATAAAACCTGCGGGGCTTTATATTGATATTCGGTACATTCAATATTACCTGGTTCATTCCTGCAGCTCTTGCCTGAAGGGTATACTGTCCCGGGTTTACAGCGATGTAGTTGGTTACTTCCTTGAACTCTACGTCACTAAAGAGCTTTGTACCATTAGGCAGGGTGACATCCACACTTTGTGCATTTGGCGATAAGTGTACAAATCTAATATATGTTTTACCAGGAGGTATAGGCATCAATCTGTCTGCGACAGACAATATACTCAAATTTGGTGCAACTCCTACTCCCGCCACCGTAAGTATGGATCCTGCAGGTACGCTAATATTTGTTGACAATACAGGGTTGGACTTTTGTCCTGTTGGAAATGCACTTATGCGATAGCTGCTCGCAGGCACTGGAAAATACTCTGTGAATTCCTTGTACGACAGGTTTCGAGCTACTAAATTATCATTCGCATATACATCAACGGTTGGTGTATTTGGCGAAGCGTGTAAAAGCCTGATAAAGGGGCTCTTCGCTATCCTACTGTATTGACGGTTGTATGGACAGCATGGCGAACCGAACATATCAAAAACCACCTTTTAATAAAATACAATATATAATAATATATGTAGCTTACTGCCTCTCTGTGAATAGTGGAATAAAAAACCGGATACAAAAAATCGTATCCGGAATTACCGCACTGCAATATCATGCTCTTTTTATAACTTCGCTGCTGCAGCCTCTTTTATAGCTTTTTGATGAGCCGGATCTACTCGGTTCGTACCATGAGTCCTGCTCTTTAGGAAGTGTATGTCAAAATGCCCGCTCATATTGTTATTCTTTATAGTATCAAGATTAGCTCCTCGTCCATAGCCTAAACTCCTGCTGCTTACTGTTACATTAGCAGGCTTGCTGTCAAGGCCGGCATGGGGCATTCCAGCCATTGAAGCTGCCAAACGTCTTCCGTCAACTTCAACTATCACCGGTCTTCTGCTCCAACTAAACTCGCCGCCCCAGATCTCTTTCATAATTTTTGTGTCCTCTTTTGTGAGGGTTTCACAATCAGCATGATTGCCGCCATACGTTCTTTTTATATTAAAGCTTTTGCCGGTTCTGACATCAATGACCTTTGCATTGCTTCCTCTTGCAAATACCTTACTGGCCTGAGTCCACCAGTCCAGCACTTCAATTTTGCCTTTGCTGTCTGTTTCAACAGGTTCTTGGCTTTTCTCTTCACTCTCAGAAGCTGCTGCACTGTCTGGCTCAATTGCCTCAACCGCTTCTATTCTGGAAGTCTTGCTGTTTGATGCTGTACTTCCACCTCTGCTGCTTGCAGCTGCAGTGGCATAATGGCTGAGAATCCTTGTCTCTGTTTCTTTGTCAATAACTCCTGTTGATTTCATGCCATATTTCTTTTGAAATTCTTTTACTGCAGCTGATGTCAGCTTACCGTACAACCCATCGATTTTTCCTTTGTAAATGTCCATTTTATTAAGTATCGTCTGAACTTTCTTAAGTACCTCTTTTTCAGCAGCACTCTGTACTTTGCTTTTTGAGTTTCTACTGCTTGTCCCAGTGCTGTAAAGAGCTTTTGTCGTTTGCGGTCCAAAAGTTCCTGTGGTGCTTATGCCTTTTTTTGCTTGGAACTTTTTAACCGCTGCTTTCGTCTCACTTCCGAAGTAACCTGTAGCTTTTCCGCTGAAGTAACCCAGTTTCTTAAGCTCTGTCTGGAGCTTTGTAACTTCAGATCCCTTGCTTCCAAACTTCAAAGTATCTGCAAAAGTGACTGATGTCAAAGAAATAATTAACACCATCAAAAAAATAAAAAGTTTACCCTTCTTCATTTGCTCTCCTCTCGCAGCTTACGAGGTTAGTTGACGGATTCGGACTGAGAGTTCGCCCTAAGGATTCAGCTGCATTGCCACATCCTATTCACCCCAAAGAAATCCCCCGTTCCTGAACAAAAATATCAGGATTCAGCCTAACAATATTTATGTAGCATCAATTGCAGTACGGTATGTCATAAGTTTACATAATCAATACCATTTTTTCAATGGAACTATATCCCATGCCATAATGTGGGGATTAAATTGGCAAATATTTATTGTCAAAACACATATATTCGACCTTCTGAATAGAATGAATATATAAAATATAATGGCGGGTGAAATGGATGTTTGTAAAATATAACACAAATTATAGCGAGCTCATTGTCGGCGCCGATTCTAAAATACCCCTTTCCAACGGTCAAATGGTCACTTCAATAAATTTCGACAATGCTGCCACAACCCCACCCTTTTCATCTGTACTCCAGTCAGTAGTGAGCTTTGCGCCTTGGTATTCTTCAATACATAGAGGAACAGGCTATAAATCTCAATACTCCTCGGAGATATATGAAAAGTCCAGAGCGGTAATAAGAGATTTTGTCAAAGCCGATTCGAGCAACACGGTAGTTTTTGTAAAAAATACCTCCGAGGCAATAAACAAGCTTTCATATAGGCTTTATCACAAAAACAAGCACAGCGTGATTCTTTCTACGCATATGGAACACCATTCCAATGATTTGCCCTGGAGGAACAAATATGACGTCGATTACATTAATGTAGATGAGAACGGAAGGCTCTCAATGCACGACCTTGAAAAAAAGCTCCGAAAGTATAAAAAAAATGTTGCACTGGTTACTGTAACGGGAGCTTCCAATGTAACAGGCTATAAGAATCCTATCCATGATATTGCTGAGCTTGTCCATAAGTTTGATGCAAGGGTTATGGTTGACGCAGCTCAGCTAATAGGTCACTCCTGCGTGGATATGAAGCCTGATTACTCCAGTCAGCATATTGACTATATTGTATTTTCTGCTCATAAAATGTATGCACCTTTTGGCGCTGGGGTTCTTATAGGTCCTGAATGTGCTTTTGAAAAAGGAGAACCTGAATATAGCGGCGGCGGTACAATTGACATTGTCACCCACGATCTTGTTAAATGGGCGGCGCCGCCTCACAAGGATGAAGCTGGGACCCCAAACATAATGGGTGTTGTAGCTCTTTGCGAAGCAGTCAGAACACTTAATTCCATAGGTATGGAGAATCTGGAGGCTTATGAGAGCAGTCTAGCCGAATATGCACTTGCAAGACTGGCAGAAATACCCGGATTAGAACTGTATTGTGATAATGACATAAGGGATAGGGTTGGCATCATACCCTTTAACATTTCTGGTATACATCATCAGATAGTAGCTGCTGCATTGTCTGCCGAATCAGGTATATCGGTAAGAAACGGCTGTTTCTGTGCACAGCCCTACGTTCAAAGGCTTATGAAAATACCCCGCAATGAAATAAGAAGACGCATTAAGAATCCATCGCTGCCTCGTTCCGGAATGGTCAGACTGAGCTTTGGACTATATAATAATTATGACGAGATTGATGTTCTTGTGCAGAAGCTGAGTGAGATATCAAACCACAAGGAAGAGTATCTGGAAAGGTATGACGGAGAAATGGCACCGCATGATTAATGTATTACTTCCCTGCTTTCTGGATAGAATACAGGATAATCTATAGTCAATAATAGGGAGGTATTTATATATTGAGCAAACGAATGAACATACTCATGTTCAGCGGTGAGTATGATAAGGCTATGGCGGCACTTATACTTGCTAATACGGCGAGAGAAATGCAGGTAGAGGTTACTATGTTCTTTACCTTTTGGGGACTCTTTCTTGTAAGAGATCCTGAAAAGTTTTCAGCAGAGGATAAAACAACTTATGAAAAAATGTTTGGAGCAGTTACACCTAAGGGACCGGAGCAACTCCCCCTCTCTCGTATGAATATAGCTGGCATCGGCAAGAAAATGCTTCTTGAGATGATAGATGACGACAGTGCCCCCCATCTTATAGACTTCCTCAAAGGTGCAATAAAGAAGGGTGTAAAGTTCTATGGCTGCAAGCTCTCAATGGAAATAATGGGGCTTAAGCAAGAAGAAATGATTCCTGAATTGGAGGTAATAGAAGCGAAGGAATATCTCAAGGATGCTTTGGAATCAGATATGCAGTTGTTTATATAAAAAAACAAGGAAGGGCATGAATGCCCTTCTATTTTTGTGCAGCCTCAGTCAATTTATTAATCCGCTCAGTAATCTTATCATTTTCTTCGAGCATGCCATTATACTGATTCTCCAGTTCACTTAGCTCCGCATCCAAACTGGCCAATTCAGCCTCCTTAATAGTGATTTCCTCCTCTAGTGTGTAAATATATCTTTTTAAATCTTCCCTGCGCTCCTGCAGATCGGAATCCAACTGCAAAGGTATAACTATAGGCATTATGCACAAAACAACCATTACAAGAAGCTTCAATAATCGCACCCCTCTCTAGGTCGAAAATAATTCGACTATTCATTATCGATTATAAACGAGTTAATAAAAAAAGGGTACTGAAACATGTCCATAAACTATAAAACTATATTACAAATTATGCTGTCACTATTACTTTTTTCATCTAAATATACAAATTTTTTATATTATAATGCGGCTTCCAAATCTACTTGATCTTCACCTTGTATTCTCTCATCCAGGTATCTATCTGTATGAAATAGGCCAAAAGCTGCGGTCCTCTCATCAGCTGTCCGTACCATGGCTTTCCAAAAGCTATGCCACCACTATTAACAATCTCATTTACCAATTTAGCATTTACAAGTTGAAGCAGAGGCGACTCTTTATCAGCCATTATTTCAGTCATCTTTTTCTGTACTGCACTTAGATATTCCGGATTGTGCGTCTTTGGGTAGGGACTCTTTTTTCTATTTAGAATATCCTCGGGCAATATTCCTTTGAGTGCCCTCCGCAAAAGACCTTTTTCCCTCTGATCGCAATACTTGATGCTCCAAGGTATATTGTAAGCATATTCTACAATTCTATAATCAGCAAAGGGAACCCTTACCTCAAGGCTATTGGACATGCTCATCCGGTCTTTTCTATTTAAGAGTGTTATCATTTGCCATTTGAGGTTCAGATAGAACATTTCCCTCATCCTATCCTCCGTTTTGCTCTCCCCTTCAAGTCTTGGTACTTCTTTTATGGTTTCGTAATATTTTTCCTGAATGTAGTCTTCTAAAGCAAGCCCCTGAAAATCGCCTGACAATATGCTCTTACGCTCCTGAATCGCTTCAGACCAAGGAAAAGTGCTGCTGTTAATGAGTTCCGGCTTGGTATACCAAGGATAGCCCCCGAATATCTCATCTGCACATTCACCGGAAACTGCCACTGTTGCATCCTTTCGAACCTCTTTACAGAAAAGATATAGTGACGAATCAATATCTGCCATACCAGGAAGGTCATTGGCAAGTACAGCCTCTTTAAGCGAAGATACCAGCTGTCCAGTATCAATATATATAGTTTTGTGGTTGCTTCCTATGAATTCCGACATTTTATTAGCCCACTGACTGTCTGAATTGGGTTGGTAATCGTCCGCCTTAAAAAAAAGCTCATTGTCCACATAGTCAATAGCATAGGTATTCAATACCTCTTTCCCATGCTTCCTAAAATAATCAGCAGCCACTGCAGAAATTGCACTTGAATCAAGACCTCCTGAAAGGAAGGTACATACAGGAACATCGGAAACCATTTGCCTTTCAATGGCATCTACCAGCAACATCCTCGTCTTTTCCACCGTCGTATCAAAATCATCAGTATGTGGCTCTGCTGTGAGCTGCCAATATTGTTCCAATTTAATTCCTCGGGAGTTATATGTCAAGCAGTGGGCAGGAGGTATTTCCTTCATACCCCTGAATACCCCACATCCGGGAGACCTTGCAGGTCCCAAGCCGAATATCTCCATTATACCTGTTTCATCCAGTACCGGCTCTACCTCAGGATGTGGCAAAATAGCTTTTATTTCAGAACCAAAGATTAAGGAACCGTTCACTTGCGTATAGAATAATGGTTTTACCCCCAGAGGGTCTCTGGCTGCAAATAGGGTTCTCTTGTTCTTATCCCATATCCCGAAGGCGTAGATCCCATTGAACCTTTTCAGGCAGTCTACTCCCCACTCCACATAAGAGACAAGCAACACCTCTGTATCTGAGTATGACTTGAAATGATGGCCCTTGGCACGCAGTTCAGATCTCAGCTCATCGGTATTGTAAAGCTCCCCATTATATACCAAGGTATAGCTGTTCCCCTCTACCCAGCGTGTCATTGGCTGCCCCCCGCCCTCTGGATCGACAACCACCAGGCGTCTGTGACCCAGAAGTGCATTTCGCGACGTGTATATTCCTGAGTCATCAGGTCCTCTTTTACTTAAGGTCGCTGTCATTTTCTCTATGGTTTCTCTCTCATTCATTAGATCTCTTTCCGTATTGACCCATCCGACAAATCCGCACATAGTGCTCCTCCTTAATGAGTTTTGTTATCACCTAATTAATACAGATTATGAATCGATAGTGTAAATGTTACAGGTAAATAAAAAGAAGAAGCTCTAGAGCTTCTGGGATAACTGGAAAACATCCAAATAAGAACAGCCATGTCATAGCCACATATGAGTATACGTAGAAGAATGTGACACAAAGGAACGTGTACCACTGAACACACGGATGTTCCACGGATTCCTACGGAATTGCACGGTTAATTTACATAATAATAGCGACATTATAGAGTTTTGATACTTACTTCATTATCGGTTATTACTTATGCTTCAGAATACTTTTTCCCGCCGTGTATTTCGTGGATTTCAGTGTTTTTTCGAAGAAAAACCGTGGTACCCGTTCCCCCATTCTATTTGTCGCAGTCTTGGGCTTATGTGCGTTAGGGTTTTACAAGTATCAAGCTCTAATTCTGTCCAAAGCTTATATTGTGTGAGTCGATATACAAAGCTTATGCTTACTTATGTAGCGATACATTGCTATTTTATCTAAAAGTGCACCCGCACAAGCCAGAACTTAATTTTGCTGCCGCTCCAGCCAAGATCCCAGGGAACCTTGTTTCTGTCAGTGTTGTGGCAGCTGACCAAGGAGTATCCCCTTGAGTCGGCACCAGTTACCATGGATATATGTGTGATATCCCCTTTTTTTTCATAGGCTATAAAGTCTCCGGGCAAAAGCTTATACGAAGCCTTATACACCTTCTCATAGCTTCCATAGGCAATAAGTGAAGCCCTGCCGCTGTATATCATATAGCTTTTGAAGCCGTCCGCATTGACCCATGCCCTGGTAGCTCCCCCGCTGTCATAATTCCACATGTGGTTTTTCTTGAACTTCCCGCCTTCATAAAGCACCTGTGATGCGAAGTTAGCGCAGTCACCGCCCTGAGAATTATAATTTCTGTACTTCTTGTTGTATTTAAAACCATACTTTTCTTCACTTGCAGCACCACAATACTTATCAGCATACTCCACTGCAGCCTTTCTCCTATCACCTATATTCGAGAGGTCTCTCGCTTGATGGGTGGATATGTACTGATTTATAGAATCTACATTTATTCTCCCCAGATTTAGAATGTCTTCAAAAGGATCCTTATACCACTCCCTTGTTATTATCCACACTTCGTCCATGTACAATAGATCAAGCACATGGTAGGTCCCTACCCTGAAGCTATTGACAACATCCGGCTCATCCACATATGAATACTTATACTCAGTTGAACATAACAGGTTGATTGTAAACTTTTCTCCTTTAGGCTTAATGCTTCTTATCTTCACTGTAGGTATAATTTCAGTGAATTTCACACCCTGCTTTTGCTCCCAATTGCCGATATATTTCACCTTTGACGATTCATGCTGATATGCCCAAATCCCGTACTTAGTACTTGTATCATACATAGATTCAATAAGCTTCAAATCCCCATTTATAATTGCATTATTCCTATTTCGGAATATCTGATATACTGAATCCTTAAGCTCTTCATTTTCATTCAAGTTAAAGAATACATGCATTATTCCTTCAGGCTGCTCAATAAATACTGTTAACAAGACAATCAATATCATCAGGCCTGCTGCAACCTTCATCACCTTACTTGTCATAATCCTTCTCATTATACTACCCCTCAATTTGCATTTACTTAAATATACTTTTGCCTTGCTGCTTTTATTACTTTTAAGGGGCAAGAAAAATCCCATGTCCTAAAATTCAGACATGGGATTTGGTATTCTTCTGTCAAATCATTCAAGAAGCTAAATCTCCTCCTGATAATATATCCACAAATATATCAACTATATTTTCATCAAACTGTGTATTCTTATGTCTTACAAATTCATTGATAACTTGTTCCCTGCTAAGTCTATCCCTTCGGTATGGTCTAACCGTAGTCATTGCATCATAAGCATCCGCCACTGCCAGTATCTTGGCTAGTTTATGGATTTCCTGCGCTTCCAGTCCATATGGATAACCCCTGCCGTCTATTCTTTCATGGTGCTGCAGTAGAATTTTGTTGCTGGAATCAAGAAACGCCATGCTTTTCAGTAAGTCATAACCTATCTCTGGATGTCTTTTTATTAACTCATACTCTTCAAAAGTCAGTATTCCTTGTTTATTGATTATTTCACTGGGAATTCCAAGCTTTCCTATGTCATGCAGCAGTCCCGCAAACTCAAGGCTTAGGAGTTCTTCGTCATTTAGTCCCATTTTTTTTGCTATAACGAGAGAGTATTCGGTAACTCTCTCACAATGATTTCTCGTATATTTGTCTTTCTCTTCCAAGGAGTTAGCCAGGTTCCTCACTGTACAAAGATAATTGGCACGAATTTCGTTAAGTAAATTATATAATTCTTTGCTCATAGTACATCCTCTTTACCATTATTTTTACGTATAAGCTTTTATGAATTACAGCACTATTGCTTATTATATCAGAAATATCTGCATAATTAAACAATAAATACATCTTTAACGTAAAATCGTCAAAGATGTATTTATAATGCTATTATTTACTTATCGCTACCGCGCATACCTTTAGCTCCGGAGTTTTGCTAACAGGGTCCAGTACCCCGTTTGTCAGTATATTTGCAGAAGCTTCAGCAAAGTGGAAAGGTATGAATACCACATTTTCATCTACGATATCTGTTACCTTTGCCTTAACTAGTATGCTGCCCCTTCGTGAGGATACCTTAATCATTTCGCCGTCTTTGATTTTCAATTTTGCCGCTGCAGCTGGGTTTATCTCTATATAGTTTTCGGACATTTTAGCTTCCAAGCCTTTTACCCTGCCTGTCATTGTCCTTGTATGATAATGATATAATACACGACCTGTTGTCATAATGAATGGGTATTCCTCATCTGTCGTTTCTATGGAGTCCTTATGCTCTATGCCCTTAAACAAACCCTTGCCCCTTGAGAATGCATCCTTATGCATGTATCTTGTTCCTGGATGGTCAAGTGTCGGACACGGCCACTGCAAACCTTCCGCCTCAAGCCTTTCATAGCTTATTCCGCCATAGGATGGTGTCACTGCTGCAATCTCCTCCATAATCTCAGAAGGGTTCTTATGGCTCTTGTCATAGCCCAGCTTTTTCATCAGCTCTAAAAGTATAGTCCAGTCTGCTTTTGCATTTCCTGCCGGTTCCACTGCCTTTCTGACCCTCTGAACTCTTCTTTCGGTATTGGAGAAGGTCCCATCCTTTTCTGCAAAGGCTGCTGCCGGCAGTACAACATCTGCAAGCTCTGCTGTCTCAGTCATGAATATGTCCTGAACTATCAAAAACTCTGTGTGCTCCAATGTATGCTTCACATGATTGGTATCAGGATCTGAAACCATAGGATTTTCTCCCATAATGTAAAGCAGCTTTATTTCTCCCGTTCCCGCCCTCTCCATCATTTCCGGCACAGTAAGACCAGCTCTCGATGAAAGCTTTGTACCCCAAGCCTTTTCAAACTTTTCAAGTACTCCCGGCTTAGCTACTGGTTGATATCCTGGCAGTGTATCCGGCAAAGCTCCCATGTCGCACGCGCCCTGAACATTGTTCTGCCCCCTCAGAGGATTTACTCCTGAGGCTTCCTTCCCAATGTTGCCGCACAGCATTGCAAGGTTCGAAACTGACATTACATTATTTACTCCGCTGCTGTGCTGTGTTATTCCCATGCAATATATTATGCCGGCTTTATCTGCTTTTGCATAAAGCCTTGCCGCCGACCTGATATCCTCCGCCTTTACCCCGCAAATCTCTGCCGCTTTTTCAGGGGTGTAGCTCCTTACTGTCTTTTCTAGCTCTTCAAAGTTTTCGGTCCTCTCTGAAATATATTTCTTATCCTGAAGATCTTCTTCCAGAATCACGTTCATCATGCCATTCAACAGTGCTACGTTCGTTCCTGGCTTTATCTGCAGGAATATGTCAGCATTCTTTGCCAGTTCAATTTCCCTGGGCTCTGCAACAATGAGCTTTGCCCCACGTTTTTGCGCCTGTTTTATTTTTGCTCCTATAACGGGGTGATTTTCAGTAGTATTAGAACCCATTATAAATATTGCCTCAGCATCAATTATCTCGCTTATGCTATTTGTCATAGCTCCGCTGCCTAATGTAGTTGCAAGACCTGCAACTGTTGAGGCATGTCAGAGGCGGGCGCAGTGGTCAACGTTATTGGTGCCGATCACCGCCCTAAACAGCTTTTGAAACAAATAGTTTTCCTCGTTGGTACACCTTGCAGATGAGAAACCGCCTAAAGCGTCGGGACCATATTTGCCTTTTGTTTCCTCTATCTTATCTGCTATCAGTTGATAAGCCTCATCCCAGGTTGCTTCTACAAGCTTACCGTCCTTTCGTATATACGGAGTCTTAAGCCTGTCCGGATGGTCGATGAACTTATAACCGAACTTTCCTTTCACACAGAGAAGTCCATTGTTTGGCTCGGCATTGACAGGTTCCACACCTACCACTTTATTACCCTTAACCAGGAGTTCCATCTGGCAGCCTACACCGCAGTATGAGCAAGTAGTCTGCACCTTGCTGAGTTCCCAAGTCCTGAACTTTTCCGGATGTTTTGGCATCAATGCTCCAACCGGACAAATCGATACACAATTACCACAAGATACACAGGTTGATTGCTCAAAATCTCTTTCATAAGGAACTCCTATATGAGTTTCAAAGCCCCTGTCATTGAAATTAATAGCCCCGCTGCACTGAAGCTCATTGTCTACCCTTATGCATTTGCCGCACATTATACATTTGTTTCTATCCAAATAGAAGAATGGATTGCTGTCATCAATAGGATAATTTTTTTTCTTCCCATTGTATCCACCCTCCTTTATGTCATATTCATAGCAATAATCCTGGAGCTTGCACTTTCCTGATTTTTCGCAGGTCAGGCAATCAAGGGGATGATTCTCAAGCATAAGTCTTAATATTTCTCTTCGCGCTGCAATCACATCAGGTGAGTGAGTCTCCACCACCATTCCCTCTGCAGCAGGAGCAGTACATGCAGTCTGAAGAGCCCTTGCACCCTTTACTTCAACGACACAGATTCGGCAAGCGCCATGACCTGCAAGACGCTCGTCATAGCAAAACGTAGGAATGCTTATACCCAGTTTTTCTGCTGCTTGAAGTAAGGTGGTGTTATTCTCAACCTGCACTTGCTGGTCGTTAATAGTCAAGTTCACCATATAAACCACCCTTTATTTAATATTATTATTTAATATTAAATCTTTACAAGTATTTTATCAATACCAAATACTCCTACCATAAGGCTTCTTGATTGTCTAAATATTATCTATCATATAGAGTCTTAGTATCATAATTATAGACAATGTCAGATGTCAGCCTGCTTTTCATACAATTTTATTAAAAAACAAAAGCCGACCAAAGCATATTTCTGCTAAAGCCGGCAATATTTTTATTTTCTTATACTTTGCTTCTCTTGGTGTAGTGTGTGTGCAGAATGTGATGAGCTTTATGGCTGTTAGGTTTTTCCATATATTCTTCATAAAGCTTCTTAACTTCCGGGTTCTCATGGGATTTTCTCAGCTTTCTCCCTCTATCAATGGAGTACAAGCCTTGCGCCCTCAACTTCTTTACTTCTTCAGTCTTCTCTTTATTCATTATTATCGGCTGTCCGCCGCCGTTTATACAGCCTCCAGGACAACCCATTACTTCGATAAAGTGGTAATTTGCTTCACCGCTCTTGACCTTGTCAAGCAGCTTTGATGCATTTCCTGTGCCGTGGACAACTGCAACCTTGATATCCATGCCATTAATATTCACAGATGCTTCTTTTATGCCTTCCATACCTCTTACAGGTGTGTATTCAATTTCCTTCAGGTCCTGTCCGGTCAATATATCTGCAACAGTTCTGAGTGCTGCTTCACATACTCCGCCAGTTGCTCCAAATATAACCCCGGCGCCTGTGGAGTTGCCTAATATGCTGTCATACTCCCCATCTCTGATAGCCGTAAAGTCTATTCTTGCCTGCTTTATCATCTTTGCAAGCTCCCTTGTAGTAAGAACCGCATCAACATCCATCAAACCGTCGACACTGAGCTCTTCCCTGCCTGCTTCATACTTCTTGGCTGTACATGGCATGATTGATACAACGAAAATGTCTTTAGGATCAATGCCTGCCTTTTCTGCATAGTATGACTTTGCAACAGCGCCGAACATCTGCTGCGGTGACTTGCAGGTTGAAAGATTGTCAAGGAATTCATGGTAGTTATGCTCGCAGTACTTTATCCAGCCCGGTGAACAGGATGTAATGAGTGGGAGTTTTTCGCCGCTCTTTACCCTGGAGATAAGCTCTGTGCCTTCTTCAAGTATAGTAAGATCGGCTGCAAAGTTTGTATCAAATACTTTGTCAAAGCCTAATCTCTTAAGGGCTGTTATCATTTTACCCTCTACATTTGAGCCAATTGGCATTCCAAACTCTTCTCCCAGTGCAACTCTTACTGCCGGAGCAGTCTGCACCACAACATGCTTGGTCTGGTCTCCGATTGCTTTCCATACCTTCTCTGTGTCGTCCTTTTCTCTTAATGCTCCCACAGGACATATCTTAATGCACTGACCGCAGTTTATGCAGTTAACTTCTGTGAGACCCTTGTTATAGGAGGTAGTTACTGTTGTGTTTACTCCCCTTTGTGCAAAATCAATAGCACCTGTGTCCTGCACCTTTTTACATACAGCAACACATCTTCCGCATAATATACATTTGTTCTGATCTCTTACAACAGACGGTGATGCATCATCCAGCTTATATCTTATCTTTTGGCCTTCATATTTTACCTTGTCTATTCCAATTTCTTCACAAAGCTTCTGAAGCTCACAGTTTAAATTCCTTGAGCATGTGAGACATTCTCTTTCATGTCTTGCGAGAATAAGATCCAATATTGTTCTTCTTGCTTCTAAAACAACTGGTGTGTTAGTCTTAACAACCATACCCTCAGCCACAGGCTGCACACATGAAGCCTGCAATGTTCTTGCTCCCTGAACCTCAACCACGCACATCCTGCATGCGCCAACCTCATTGAGTCCTTTCAGAAAACAAAGGGTAGGTATGTTTATGTTCAAAGTCCTTGCAGCTTCAAGTACGGTATAGTTCTTTGGAACCTGGGTTTTGATACCGTCAATAGTAATGTTTATCATTTCCATTTACTCATACCTCCATAAAATACATCTGTTATAAATAACATGATTTTTATCACAAAATATACCATAACCAATTTACTATATCCAGCAATGATTGTCAATAGTTTATCAATGTCATTGGGATATCATGGAATTAGTGTATACAATGTTCTTTACAATCCTATATCTATCATATATAATACGCCTTAGATTGTCAATAGTTTAACACACTTTTTCATTCTTTCAAATAGAACATATATTTACTAGAACTGCTTTCTCTGTCAATTAATTCTAACCCCATTTTGAAATTATTGCTATATATGCTAGCTATTTTTTGACCAATAATAAGGGAAATCAGTATGTCACAGAAATGGTCCCATGAGAAATGATTTAGACTTCCATGATGAATATCAAAGAAGCAGATACTATTTAGCATCTGCTTCTTCGTCTTTACTCTCGTTATTCATCTTGGGCTCTAACTTGCTGTTTGCCTGAGTCATTACTACTATATCCACTCTTCTATTTAGCTTTCTATCAATTTCATTATCATTCGGAACCGTAGGCCTGTATTCCCCATAACTAACAGTCGAAATTCTCTGGGGAATAAACCCTCCGTCAATCAATATCTGTGCTACATTGATAGCTCTCTGGGATGCAAGCTCCCAGTTGGATTTATACCGAACAGACCTTATTGGAATATTGTCTGTAAAACCTTCAACACGCACATAATTGGGCAGCCCTGAAATCGCTCCGCTTATTTTCTTGAGAATCTCATTGGATTTTTCATCCAACTCTGCGGAACCCGAGGAAAAAAGCAATCCCTCACTGAGACTGACCACCATACCTCTCTCATCCTTATAAATTGAGGCCATAGACCCAAGACCGTTAGCTTCAATATACTCTTGAAGCTTCATTTGCGTCTCATCCAATTCTACCTTTGGATTGTATGGAATGTCTTTCAAAAGCCCTCCCCCGCCTGCATCCTTTACTGAAATAACCTGACCGTTACCAAATACAACACCCATTTGTTCTGCCATTGCCATGAATTTATTCTTGTCTACTGCACTCATGGAATACATTACTATAAAAAATATCATTAGCAGCGTTATAAGATCCGCGTAAGTGAGAAGCCATCGTTCATGGTTGTCGCCATGCTCTTCTTCCATATGCCTCTTAGCCATTTAATTCTGCCCCCTCAACTGGCGCTGCCTCAATGCTCTTGTCTCTATCCTCCGTTTTAAAGGTCTGTAGTTTTCTGCGGATTATACTTGGGTTTTCTCCCGCTTGAATTGATAAGACACCTTCCATAATAAGCTGCCTTTCTATTGTTTCCTGTTTAGCCTTCTGCTTGAGCTTGGATGCCATGGGCAGATAAACTAAATTCGCAAAGCAAACTCCATATAAAGTAGCAATGAAGGCACCAGCAATTGACTTGGATAATTCCTCGGGAGAAGAAAGGTTGCCAAGTACATGAACAAGCCCCATAACAGTACCTATAATACCCATTGTCGGTGAGTACCCTCCAGCTGCTTCAAACATAGATGCTTCATTTTTTCTTAGCTGGTCATGTATATAAAGCTCATTTTCGAACATGCTCTTTACCAGATCTGCATCTGTGCCATCTACAACCATTTTAACCCCTTCCTTAAGCATTGGGTCAAACTTGCTGCCATACTCCTTGTCCACTATACCCTCAAGACTCAATAAGCCTTCTTTTCTAGCTGATTCCCCCAGTCTTACAAAAGCATCAATAAGCTCGTCCTCTGAGCTTTTATGCGCGGTCATCGTTGACATGACAAGCTGCGGAAGTCTCTTAACATCCTTCATATTATAGGAAACTAATATTGCTCCCATTGTTCCTCCAAATACTATGATTGCGGGAGCCAGGAGAAAAAGCGCATGCATTTCCCCACCCTCAAGAAGAAATCCAAACAATAGCATTCCAAACCCAAATATCAGACCTAAAAGCGTAGATAATTCCATATGATTACCCCCTACATATCATCAATAATTTTGTAAATATTGAATAAATAATAAGTGTTTATGTGTTACTACTTGCCACCACACTCGGTCGCCTGACCTGTTAATATCTCTATTCCATGCTCCAACGCAGGCATTATTACTTCAAGGTTCTCTCTTACACCCTTGGGGCTTCCCGGAAGGTTTATTATAAGTGTCTGCTTTCTAATACCTGCTTGTGCCCTTGAGAGCATTGCCTTAGGAGTAACCAACAGACTTCTCGCCCTCATTGCTTCGGGTATGCCAGGCACATGCCTTTCGATAACCTCAAGGGTTGCCTCAGGAGTCACATCCCTTTGGGAAAAACCGGTTCCTCCCGTTGTCAGTATTAGGTTGAGCTTGAGCTTGTCGGACATATCTATAATCGCATTTTTTATATCCGCCTTTTCATCGGGAACTATAACATATTTCTCCACCCTGCCGCCTATCTGTCTTATCATATCCTCTATGGCAGGGCCTGAAGTATCAACCCGCTCTCCCCTTGAACCCTTATCACTTACTGTTATGATTCCCACACTGAATCCATCCATTTTAAGTCCCCCGTTCGCTTCATTCCAAACCTTAACATTTCGTATTGTTTATGCTTTCATTCAGCTTCTCGCTGAAATTGAATTCTCCAGACTTGCCGCCTCTTTTATGTACAAGATGTATATCACTTATCACCATAAACTTATCAATGGCCTTACACATGTCATATATAGTCAGCGCAGCGACAGATACCGCTGTCAACGCCTCCATTTCGACTCCCGTAACACCCACAGTCTTCACAACTGCTTCAATATCAAGCTTTGAATTCTCCAGATCAGCCTGGAACTCTATATCAGCACCATATATGTTCACATTGTGACACATAGGTATTATATCCGATGTCGACTTGGCACCCATTATGCCTCCTACCTGAGCTACCGAAAGCACATCACCCTTTTTTATCCTGCCTTCTGCTATAGCCTTCAAGGTTTCTCTTTTCATATACACTGAGCCTCTTGCTATAGCCTCTCTTACGCTTTCCTCCTTTTCAGAGACATCGACCATTCTTGCGTAGCCCTTATCGTTTATATGTGTGAATTCCCCCACGCCCTGAGCTTCCTTCTTATTCTTATCGTTCATACAATCACCTCAACATAATTTTACACTGTACTATTATTGTTGTCTACAAAATAAATATAACTCTTAATGAACAATCTATAATCTGCTATTTATAACATAATCATGCAATTCATATAGCTATCCATGCATCTTTTTGATATAATTTGTCATATAATGTTTTTTATAGTCTTTATTTAAGTATTCTCAGTATCGCTACACACTATTCCAATCGTATAAGGGGGACTTAGGCATGTTTAAAATCAAAAGCCGAAGTATAATGTTCAAGATACTATTGATGATATTGACTATATGTGTATTGGAATCTTTGGTTTTTACCATCATGTCTGAAAGACTTACCGAGCATACCTTGGAGAGCATGATTACCGAAAACAGTAGAAAAAATGCAGAGCTCTGCTCTGAATTCATCGGCAACTGGCTCATAGAGCGAATGAGGGAAATTGATGTCTATGCAAATTCACCCTTGGTAAGAACAATGGATTGGGATAGTATAGAACCTTATCTAAAAACGGAAGTGGCAAAAAAGCTTGAGCTATATGATCATTTCATAGTTGCGGATACAAGTGGAAATTACAATTCAACCCTAAAAAGGAATGTAGGAAATGCCGCCGATAGAGAGTACTTTAAAGCTGCCATGGAAGGCAGCGCCATTGTGTCAAACCCCATTATCTCCAGGACTAATGGAAAACCGATAACTGTTGTCTCAGCACCTATACGAAATGATGATGGGAAAGTAGAAGGAGTAATGGCCGGTACTATTAACCTTATCAAGCTTTCAAATATTATTGAGAATCTGAAATATAATTACTCTAACTCATACTCTTACATAGTAGATAAAAACGGCTTAATTATTGCTCACCCCCAGGTCGAGTACATATTAAAGGAAAATATAACAGTAAAGTCCGACACTATCACCGAGGAGACAACTAAAGCATCAGCTGAAATACTGAAAAATGATGAAGGTTCCAATAAATATTCATTTAAAAATGTGACCAGCATGAGCTATTATCACATTATTCCCAACACCGACGACTGGAAACTGGTAATTAAGACCCCTGTAGAATATTGGCATGCACCCATTAGATATGCAACAACACGTCTTATATTAATAAGCCTTGCAGGGCTTATAATAACTTCGATTCTCGGGTACTTTGTGACAAGAAGCATATCAAATCCTATTATAAAGCTTAGGGAGGTATTTACAAAAGCAGCCGCCGGAGATCTAACAGTCAGGTCAGCAATTGACACTGATGATGAAATTGGGGATGCAGCAAGAAGCTTTAACCAGATGATGGACACCATAAGCAGCTTGACCTATTATGATGTCATTACTCTTCTACCCAACAGAATGCTATTTAATGCAAGCCTAGATATAGAACTGGAAAAAGCTAACCTTGAAAATAGCAAGCTTGCTATCATGATATTGGACATAGACAAGTTTGAGAGTATAAACAATACCTTAGGTCATACAGCAGGGGACAAGCTTCTTAAGAGCTTGGCAGAAAAAATCACCTCTCTTGTTGACCATAACCATATGGTTTCCCATATGGGAGAGGACAGATTTGCAGTTCTATTTAAAAGCTTTGTACATAAAAATGACGTGATAGAGCTGGCCAATTTAGTCCGGGATGCCGTCAAACAGCCATGGGTTATTGATGAACATAGATTTTATATCACTGCCTGCATTGGTATGGCCTTCTACCCTGAAGACGGTGAGCATAGCGACAGCTTATTCAAGAATGCGTTTTCTGCAATGCAGAAAGCAAAGGGTCGAGGCCGTGATAATTATCAACTGTATGAATCTTCTATAAACGCACGGCTCCTGGAGCAGCTGAATTTGGACAGCAGCATGCATAATGCATTGGACAATGGTGAGTTTTCCTTGCATTATCAGCCCCAGGTAGATACCAAGACCAAAGAAGTGCTCGGCTGCGAGGCCCTTATAAGATGGAATCATCCCGAGCTTGGAATGATTAGTCCACTTAAATTCATCCCTGTTGCCGAAGCAAATGGATTAATAATGAACATAGGCAGATGGGTTCTTTATACAGCTTGTATGCAGAACAAGCTGTGGCAGGACTCAGGCTGCAAGCCGATTTATGTATCGGTTAACTTATCCGCTGTGCAGCTTATTCAGGAGGGCTTCATCGATGTAGTTTCTGATGTTCTGAAAGAAACAGGCCTTTCATCAGAATATTTGGAGCTTGAGATAACTGAAAGTGTTGCAGTAAAGAATCCAGAATACATAACCGGTATTCTGGAAAAACTCAAGAGCATGGGAATACGCATAGCCCTTGACGATTTCGGAACCGGCTACTCTTCCCTGAATTATCTTAAGAATTTTGCAATTTCTACTTTAAAGATAGACCGCAGCTTTATAATTGATATTAATGATAATCCCAAGAATGCCGCAATTGTATCTACCATACTTGCAATGGGCCACAACTTGAAGCTGAAGGTAACTGCGGAGGGCGTCGAAACTGAGGAACAATACGAAGCCTTGAGGGATAAGGGCTGTGATATCATACAAGGATATTACTTCAGCAAACCCCTTCCACATAATGAATTTGAAAAGCAGTGGCTGTAGCCACTGCTTTCTTATACCTTAAATACTTCAATTGAGTCCTTTAGCTTTGTAATCATGCTGTCAAGCTCCTGGATAGAGGCTGATACCTCTTCAACAGAAGCTACTTGCTCTTCTACCGAAGCATTCACCTCTTCAGCCGAGGCAGCCGACTGTTCAACCACGTCAGAAATACTGCTGATAGAATTAATTACCTTATCCTTCGCCAGATCGACTTCATTAGCATCTTCACTCAGGGATTGTATTTCTTTCATTACAGACTCAGTTGACAGCTTTATTTCTTCAAAGGCTTTCATTGTTGATTCAAGTGAAATATCAGCCTCCTCTACCATCCTGCCTGCATATTCCATATTAATTTCTGTACCTTCAATAGTACCGATTATTTCATCTATTATTTTATTTATTTCGATAGTAGCTTTTGCAGATTGCTCAGCTAGCTTTCTGACCTCTTCCGCCACAACCGCGAAGCCCTTTCCATGCTCCCCTGCCCTTGCAGCCTCAATAGCCGCATTCAAAGCAAGCATATTAGTCTGGTCGGCTATATTGCTAATTGTCCCAACAATTTGACCAATTGATTTGGATTTTTCATTTAGCTCTCTTACTTCTTCTGCCACCTTCATAGTAGCTGCCTTATTGTTTCGGAATTTTTCCTTCAGTATTTCGACAGACTCGATACCAATATTGTTCTTATCTCTTACAGTATTTGTGCTTTCCAGAGTATTTACTGATTTCTGGAATATGCTTTTTATCTTCTCTGCAAGTCGGTTGGTATTATCCATACATTCACCCACTTCACGGGTCTGTTCCATCGAACCAGCCGCAATTTGCTGTATTGCCTGTGCCACTTCTCCACTTGTTACATTCATGGTTTCAGCTGAGTCAGATATTGTGCCGGAGGCATCCTTGAGCTTTGTTATTATTCCCATGATATTGTTAATCAGGCTTTGCAGACTGCTGATTGTGCTGTTCAATCCCTTTGATATATCCCCGATTTCATCTTTTGTTCGAACCTCACATTTGCTGGTCAGTTCTCCCTTTTCCACTTTATCCAGTGTAGACATAATCTCTTTTACATTCCTGATTATTTTGTTAATAATAAATCCAAAGATAATCATATTAATCATTAACATTATTATACCGGTATAAGCTATCCAACGGTTCAGGGCAAACACTTCCTGGTTTATTTTACTGTCTTCAATGCCCGCGAACCACATTCCTATTACATTCCCACCTGCATCCTTTAAAGGCATATACATGGTCTGACACTTCTTTCCTGCAACATCTGCAATGCCTTTATATATATTCCCGCCTTTTAGAACTGCCTCAACTACCTTATCTGCAGCCTTTGTCCCTGTAGCCCTGCTTCCGTCGGCTTTAGCCACATTTGTGGCTACTCTGGTATCTCTCAAAAATATCGTTGCCAAAGAACCAGTGTTTTCTTTAATTAAGTCCACAATATTTGTATCATCATTAATAAGCTTGTCACCCTTAAAAAGCTTGTCACCCTCCACTCTCCAGTCACCCGGGTACTCCTTTTCCAGGAGGGTATAACCAAGGTTAGATGTTGAACTCAGCAGGTTATTGGTTACAAAGCTTTTGAATTGGAAGTTCACAATAGCAAATATTGCAATCCCAAAGATTATAAGCTGCAGCGCCATAAGAACCATTAGCTTGCCTTTCAGTTTCAAAATAGGAGCCTTTGACTTATTAGTTTTAGAGCTCATTAAATACTATTCCTCCATTCAGATTATTTAGTTGCGACATGGTAAATATTTGTTATTAATGGATATACTTACCATATAGGCTAATATTAATATAACACATTTCCCCATATTTAGACAATTTATTTCTTTTTTTGACATTTACACTTTCGATTATATATTCAATATTGGTTATCAATATATTTCGCGAAAAACATTATACATTACTAATTCAAATTTCGCGTAAATGTTACCTTGATTTTCATTGAATTCGCACTATACCCCATGTAATACCCTAAGTGCGTTCAATCTAATCTGAATTTGTTAAGTATTAATGCATAAAAAAACCTGCTGATTTTATCAGCAGGTTTTTGCCTGTCTTAGTACATCATATCTCCGCCCATGCCGCCGCCTGGCATCATTGGCTTATCTTTCTCAGGAAGGTCTGCTACTACGCTTTCTGTTGTAAGCAGTAAAGCTGCAACAGAAGCTGCATTCTGAAGTGCAGATCTTGTAACCTTTGTTGGGTCAACTATACCAGCTTTAATCATATCTATATATTCTTCGCGTAAAGCATCAAAGCCTATTCCAGGCTTGCTTGCCATAACCTTTTCTATGACTACTGAACCTTCTAAGCCTGCATTTTCTGCAATCTGTCTAACTGGCTCTTCCAAAGCCCTCTTGACTATCTTAACACCGGTTCTCTCATCGCCTTCTGTTTTGCCAATAAGTTCACTCACAGCCGCTATTGTATTCGCAAGTGCAGTTCCGCCGCCAGGCACTATTCCTTCTTCTACTGCTGCTCTTGTTGCTGCAAGCGCATCTTCTATCCTGTGCTTTCTTTCCTTCAGCTCTGTCTCTGTAGCAGCTCCAACCTTAATTACCGCTACACCGCCGGAAAGCTTAGCAAGTCTTTCCTGAAGCTTTTCCTTATCAAAATCAGAAGTGGTATCTTCAATCTGTGCTTTAAGCTGTCTGATTCTGTCTTTAATTACCTGAGCATCTCCAGCTCCGTCAACTATAATGGTGTTTTCCTTTTGAATCTTAACCTGTCTTGCTCTACCCAACTGGCTCATTTGAGTTTCTTTAAGCTCCAAGCCCAGTTCTTCGGATATAACCTGACCATTTGTGAGTATAGCAATATCTTCAAGCATTGCCTTTCTTCTATCGCCAAAACCAGGTGCCTTTACAGCTACGCAAGTGAAAGTGCCTCTTAACTTGTTGACAATCAATGTTGACAATGCTTCGCCTTCAACATCTTCAGCAATAATCAGGAGCTTCTTGCCCTGTTGAACTATCTGTTCAAGAATCGGAAGCAATTCCTGTATGTTAGAAATCTTTTTGTCAGTAATGAGTATATATGGATCGTCAAGTACAGCTTCCATCTTTTCTGTATCAGTAACCATGTACAGTGAAATACATCCTCTGTCAAACTGCATGCCTTCTACAACATCAAGAGTTGTTCCGAAAGTATTGGATTCTTCAACTGTAATAACGCCGTCCTTGCCTACCTTTTCCATTGCTTCTGCAATAAGCTCGCCTATTGTATCGTCAGCAGCCGAAATAGATGCAACCTGTGCAATAGCTTCTTTGCTTTCAATTGCTCTTGACATCTTCTTAAGTTCTTCAACAGCAGTATCAACAGCTTTGTTGATACCCTTCTTTACTATCATTGGGTTTGCGCCTGCTGCAACGTTCTTTAGACCTTCTCTTATTATTGCCTGTGCAAGCAGTGTTGCTGTAGTTGTACCATCACCTGCTACATCGTTTGTCTTTGTAGCAACTTCTTTAACAAGCTGTGCCCCCATATTTTCAAATGGGTCCTCAAGCTCAATTTCCTTTGCTATAGTAACACCATCATTGGTGATAAGGGGAGAGCCGAATTTCTTATCTAATACTACATTTCTGCCCTTAGGTCCCAATGTTATTTTAACTGTATTTGCAAGCTGGTTTACACCGCTCTCAAGCGCTCGTCTTGCTTCTTCTGCATATTTAATCTGTTTTGCCATTCTTGTTCCCTCCTTAATTATTCAATAACTGCCAATACATCGTTCTGTCTCAATATCAAATACTCTGTGCCATCCATTTTAACTTCTGTTCCGGCATATTTTGAGTATATGACCTTGTCTCCAACCTTTAATTCCAGCGGAATCTTCTTGCCATCCACCATTTCTCCTGATCCTACTGCAAGCACTTCACCCTGCATTGGTTTTTCCTTTGCAGTACCCGGAAGCACTATACCGCTCTTTGTTGTTTCTTCACTCTCAATAACTCTGATAATGATTCTGTCGCCTAGTGGTTTGATGTTCATGCATAACCCTCCTTAAAAGTTCTTATTAAAAATAATATGTACTTTTTCTTATTAGCACTCACTCTAGTCGAGTGCTAACTACACTTCTTATAATAATTAATGGGAATTACATTATCAAACTCCAATATTGCCCGAAATAAGCATGATTCGCTTATTCTGGGTCATTATTTAGTATTATATCCATATTACGCTATATTTATGCTGTTTTATCAGTATTTCTTTAAAAATTGAAAAAACTGCATAAATAAGCATCAAATACTTACAAATACAGCTTGTCCATGGTCCTCAGTTACTTCATAAACAGCATGAATAATATCGGAAGGAATATTGCAGGCAGCATATTGCCAACCTTTATCTTCTTTATCTCCAGTATGCTTATACCCACTCCTATAAGGAGAACTCCCCCTGTGGCTGTCATTTCTGTCATTACCGCCTCACTGAGGTATGGAGCTACCGCTGAAGCAAGTAAAGTAATAGTGCCCTGGTAAATGAACACAGGTAGGAAGGATAAAGCAACCCCAATGCCCAAAGTAGATGCGAAAACAACCGCTATGACTCCGTCCATTATCGCTTTTGTATATAATATCTTGTGGTCATTCATCAGTCCGCTTTGCAGTGCTCCCATTATTGCCATGGAGCCAACACATAAAAGAAGGCTTGCTGTTACAAAACCCTGTGAAAAATTCCCTTCCTTGGATTTGAGCTTGTCCTGAACAAAGTCTCCCAAATCATTCATTCTTTTCTCAATGTCAATCCATTCCCCTAATACTGCTCCGAGCACCAGGCTGAAAACTACAACCATGATATTTTTGGACTGTATTGCAAACATCATCCCTAATGCTATGGTTAGCAGCCCTAAGGCTGAAATAATCAAGCTGCTGAAACGCTCTGAAAGTCCTTTCTTTAAAATGCTTCCTGCTATTCCTCCAACAACTATTGCTGCTGCATTTGCCAAAGAACCTAGTAAGATCATAGTAATAACCCCCTCATAATAGTACGTCTTAAGCAACGGGGGAACGGGTACCACGGTTTTCCTTCGGAAAAACACTAAAACCCACTGAATTCACGGAGGGAAAAATTTCTAAAACATAAGTAATAATCGATAAGGAAGTAAGTATCGCAATTCAGTAGAGTCGCTATGTAGTAATAATAGTTACCGTGTTATTCCGCAGGAATCCGTGTAACATCCGTGTGTTCCGTGGTTCCCGTACCCCCGTTCCCCTGTGTCTCATTTATCTACTGATACTTTAGATCTTTTTATCCGGATTTATCTTGAATTCTCTTGCGTAATA
Organism: Clostridia bacterium; assembly: GCA_035628995.1. Lineage (NCBI taxonomy): Bacteria > Bacillati > Bacillota > Clostridia > Clostridia bacterium. Next base: position 166,781 of record DASPIR010000033.1, read on the forward strand.
GAAAAGATACTCCTGGGCAAAACCTGCCAAATCTCCGAACTTTTCTACTGCAAACTGCTGTATTTCTTTCATTTTGACATCTCTTTTAAGGAAGAAATATTCAGTTACTCTCTTTACCCATACATCGACAGGATAGGCTTTATATTTCTGCATGGAAAAAAGCATGATGCAATCTGCTACCTTTGGACCCACTCCAGGAATCTTAATGAGCTCTTTCCTGGCATTATCCATATCCATGCTGACAATGTCATTCAGCTTTATTTCTCCCTTATTCAGCATTCTTACAGCCTGATATATGTACTTGCATCTGAACCCGGCTCTGCACATGGATATTCCTTCAATAGTTACCTCTTGAAGCTCCGACTGGGTTGGAAAGGTATAATAGGTTTTCCCCTTGTAATGGACTTCTCTGCCATACATTTCAGAAAGTAGTCTGATGCTTCTTGCTATCATCGGTATACTATTGTTTGCTGACATTATATATGATATCAGGAGCTCCCAAGGTTCCTGCTTCAGTATTCTAATCCCTCTTCCATACTTAATAGCCATATCAAGTACAGAATCCTTGGATAGCGTTTCTTTAATAAGCCCATAATCCCTTCCCAGATCAAAGTAATCAAACCATATATCCTGAAAATCCCTCAGGTTGGTATTACTAAGCATCACGATTCCTTTATCATAATCCGACTTGACATTCAGCACTTTATCAAATGCAATTCCGGTATAGCTTCCATCCTCTTCTTTTGTCCAGCGGAAGCATTGACCGCATTCAAATATATGCTTGGCATCAAAATCTTTTATGCCTTCCAATATTAGACCATTCTCGACTTCATTTATTTTCATATAGATACTCCTTCGAATAAAGTTGCATTTGGTTACGGGTTTCGCGTTTCGCGTTTCGCGTGTTAAAGCCAGCCTTCGAAGCACTGTCCCGAACACCCGCAACTCGTAACTCGTAACTCGCAACCATACCCTATAGGAATCCCCATGCTACGTAGTTATCCCCTTTACAGTTACATTTATGCTTAATACATTCAGCCCCGTCATATATTCAATTTCTTCAACCAGATTTTTCTGAAGCTCAACTATCATAAGATCAATTCTGGTTATAAGCTTTATAGATAAATCAAGGTCAATAATTACTCCATCAGGCTTATTCTCTATCCTGACTCTCAGAATCTTATTTATCCTCTCCACCTTGGATACGCAAATGCTTATCAACTGCACAAGAGCCACTTTTGAGAGCTCATACTTACCAAGGTAGCTGAAGGTTGGTCTTATTATTGTCTTTTCTACAATATCTGCAAATCGATCCTTTTTACTGAATACCTTCAGTGAGTCTATAAAGTAGCCGGAAAAATCCTTTTTAATCTCAAAGGTAGGCACCGGTATTACATGCTTTCCATCCTCACGGCGTGATTTCCTTGCCAACTCTATTTCTTTTTCTGTCGATACATCTTCTATATGGAGTATTTCATGAAACTCCGGCAGCCCAAGGACTTGACATATTTCCTGAACCATTTTGAGCGAAGTGCCGAGAACAATAATCTTTTCCGGTTTTATTTCTTCCAGAGCATTCTTAACCTTTTCCCTGTGATCAGGATCATTAAATAACGCTCTTCTTACTGATGCAATCTTTGTGCTTTCTCTCTTAGCTGATTGACCGGCAATTACTCTGGTACCGCCTATAAGAAGTCCATCATCAATTATATACCCAATATCCCTGTCTTTTGCAACTATGAAAGCCTTGTAGCTTTTCCCTGTACCACTTTGACCAATAAGCGCGTATACCTTCACGGCTATACCCCCAATGCCTTAAAATGACTTGTTATATACGTTTTATTCTATCATATTTGGGCGATTTTGAAACAAAAATTTGTTTTAAAATAAAGAAAGTCGACATGTTCACATGTCGACTTTCTTTTAGTTCCCTTTCTCAGGGAAGACCTTACCAAGTAATACTATTGTTCCGTAAAATACAGCAATTACTATAAATATTCCAAGCATCCCAAATCCCATGACCCTAATGCTTTCATAAAATACACCCATATTCATTTTCCCTACCTCTTTCATTAATAATGGATTCTATTTAGCCACCAATGCAAGTATCAAGCCACCGGCAATTATTGAGCCAATCTGCCCTGCAACATTGGCACTTACTGCTTGCATCAGTATGAAGTTCGTGGGGTCAGCCTTCTGTGCTTCCCTCTGTATAACTCTCGCCGACATTGGGAAAGCAGATATACCTGCAGCTCCAACCATCGGATTTATCTTATTTTTTGAAAACAGGTTCAGGAACTTGGCAAACATTACTCCGCCGGCAGTGTCAAATGTAAAGGCAACAAGGCCCATAGCCATTATCTTGATAGTATCTATATTAAGGAATCTGTCGGCAGACATTGTTGAACCTATTGTAATACCAAGAAGTATAGTAACAAGGTTTGCAAGTTCATTTTGAGCGGATTTCGAAAGTCGCTCAGTAACGCCGCTTTCCCTTAAGAGATTACCAAACATCAGGAAGCCTACCAAAGCTATGCTTATAGGAGCCACCAGACCTGCTATAACAGTAACAACTATCGGGAATAGTACCTTAACCTTCTTGGATACAGAATGCTCCTCATATGGCATCCTAATCCTTCTTTCCTCCAATGTAGTAAGGGCTCGTATGACAGGAGGCTGTATAATTGGCACCAGCGACATATATGAGTATGCCGCAACCGAAATCGGAGCCAGCAGGTGTTCAGCAAACTGCGATGCTACATATATTGAAGTAGGACCGTCCGCTGCTCCTATGATGCCTATTGATGCTGCTTCTTTGAGACTGTAGCCCATCAATGCTGCCATTGACATGGTGAAGAATATTCCGAACTGTGCTGCCCCACCGAAAAGCAGCATCTTAGGATTCTTTAAAAGCGGTCCGAAATCTATCATGGCACCGACTGCCACAAATATCAGCAAAGGGAACAATTCCGACTTTATACCTGCATTATAAAGCTCAAGAAGAGGATTCATTCCTCCGGTCTCAAAAACCAGGGGAATATTTGCCATTATGGCTCCAAAGCCTATCGGCAGAAGAAGTACCGGCTCATATTCTTTTGCAATTGCCAAATAAATAAGTATTCCTGCTATTAGCAGCATAATAAGATGTCCAAGTTGAAATGCTTTTAGTCCGACTAATAAACTCTCCATTTTATAACTCCCTCCAAAGGTGAATTTGCGCTTCCCACTCAACAAATGCCTCGCTTATATATACTAGCAATATGTTGTGTTGAAACTATTGCTTATAACGATGCAATTAATACTATATATGTAAAATTACGCACATCTTATAGTTTAACGTAAAAACTCACAAATGTAAAACTGTACATTTGTGAGTTTTGGCTTTAAACTATTGATATTTTTCTATCAATTCAAAATAAGTATGCTTATCACAGTAAATCTCTGTAACTCTACTTTTTCTTCTTCTTAGTCTCATCTTGCTCCTTGAGCAGGTATGATATTGTAAACAAACTTTCACTTAAGTGAACATTTTCAATAATGACATTGCTGTCCAGCTTTAAGTCTACAGGCGCAAAATTCCATATACCCTTTATTCCGCACTCCACCAGTCTTTCTGCAATCTTCTGTGTGCCTTCCTTGGGGGTGCAGAGTATGCCAATCTCTATTTCGTTCTCTTTTATGAAGCTTTCAAGCTCATCAATTGGCATAACTGTAATATTTTTAATATTATCGCCTATTTTTTTAGGGCTATTGTCAAACATGCCATGCAGTTTAAAGCCACTCTCATCAAAGAAGGTGTAGTTGGCTATTGCCCTTCCTACATTACCTGCGCCTATAATAACAGTCTTATACGTCTTGTCCAGACCAAGTATCTTCCCAATCTCCTTATACAACTCATCAACATTATACCCATAACCCTGCTGCCCAAAGCCGCCAAAGCAATTCAAGTCCTGCCTTATCTGAGAGGCTGTAAAACCTGTGATACGGCTAAGCTCTTGAGATGATACCCTCCTTATGTCGTTGTTCAATAAGTCTCCCAAGTACCTGTGATATTTAGGAAGCCTTCTAACTACCGCCATAGAAATATTACTAAATCTTTCCATCTTATCTACTCCCAACTATTGATATTTATTATAACATTACGGTTAAGATAATAGAGATTTCTCTTTAGTTATTTTTTTAACGTAGCTATTCACATATGTATATACTTATAGTTTCGTAAATTAATTTTATTATATACTTTACACGTTGTCAAGAATTTACATATATTGGTATTTTTTAACACTATATACAAAATAGCAGATTTTTTGGTAAAATGGTTATTGGGTTAAGACAAAGTAAGTTCGGAGGTCACTTTCATGATTATTATTTCTAGTAAGGATGTAAAAAAAAGCTATGGTATAGATGTTATTATTGAGGATATAACCTTCACTGTGCAGGAAAATGATAAAGTAGGCATTGTAGGAGTCAATGGGGCGGGAAAGTCTACTCTTTTCAAGATTATTACCGGCGACCTTGAGCAGGAGGTCGGTGATATATTCATCAGCAAGAATTCCAGCATAGGATATATGTCGCAAGATTTCAGCTTTGAATCCAACAATAATATCTGGGATGAAATGCTGACGGTTTTTGCCCAGCTTATCCAGATGGAGAAAACTATACAGGATTTCGAGCTAAAAATCAGCAGTATGAGCACTTCTTCAGATAATGAGGCTTTGGAGCCCCTGCTTAAAACATATGCCAATTTGCAGGAGGAGTACAAGAACAGCAACGGCTTTGGTTATAAAAGCCAGATAAAAGGTGTACTTAAGGGTCTTGGCTTTTCACCTGAGGATTATGATAAGCCTATATCCATACTCAGCGGCGGGCAAAAAACAAGAGTCGCACTAGGAAAGGTGCTTCTGCAGAATTTTAATATACTGCTTCTGGACGAACCAACCAACTATCTTGATATTCAATCTGTGGAGTGGTTGGAGGAATACCTTAAGAACCTTAAATGTGCGGCACTTATCGTATCCCATGACCGTTATTTCCTTGACATGGTTACCAACAGAACCTTTGAAATCGAAAACAGGACTCTTAAGGAGTATAACGGCAATTATTCAAAATATGTTGAGAAGAAGCAGCAGCAAAGAGAAATAATGCTGAAGGATTATGCAGAGCAGCAAAAGGAAATTGCCAGGCAAGAGGCAATAATAGCAAAGTTCAGACAGTATAACAGGGAAAAAAGCATAAAGCAGGCAGAGAGCAGGGAGAAAGCTCTTGACCGCATTGAAAGGATTGACAGGCCTGATGCACTTCCCAAGAATATAGGCTTCAAATTTGATCCAGGGATTAGAAGTGGAAATGATGTGCTCTCAGTGGAAAATCTCTCGAAAACTTTTGACAGACTGCTTTTCAAGGATGCAAGCTTTGCTGTCAAACGGGGGGAAAAAGTCGCGCTGCTGGGACCTAATGGAATAGGCAAAACCACCATGCTCAAAATAATAGCTGGTTTATCAAAGGCAGATGCCGGTTTTGTACGCCTCGGGACCAATGTTATTATAGGTTATTATGACCAAGAGCAGGAAAGCCTGGATTACAGCAAGACAGTAATAGACGAAATATGGGATGAGTACCCTCAATTAAACCAGACGGAGATAAGAACCAAGTTGGCCGCCTTCCTGTTCCAGGGTGAGGATGTGTTCAAAGAGATCAGCAAGCTCAGCGGCGGAGAGAGAAGCAGAATTGCACTTTTAAAGATTATGCTCTCCAAGTCCAATTTTCTCCTTATGGATGAACCCACCAACCATTTGGACATATTATCAAAAGAAGTGCTGGAGAGTGCATTGACAAATTATCCAGGCACAGTGCTGCTGGTTTCTCATGACAGGTATTTCCTGAACAAGGTCGCTACTAAAATAATCGAACTTAAGCAGGATGATTGCTTGCAATACAACGGCAACTACTCTTATTATATCTATAAAAAAGGCTTATTGGAAAACAGCGCTGACCTCCAGCAGGCGGAGGATTCCGAAGCAGCCACAGCCACTAAGAATGATTGGCTTAAGCAGAAGGAGGAAAAGTCAAGCCTACGAAGGCAGCAGAAAAGGCTTGAGACAGTTGAGATGGAAATAGCGCAGTCCGAGGAGCGCATTAAGGAAATAGGCGCTTTACTGGAGACCTCTGAGGTGTACAGCAACCACGTCAGATGCCAGGAGCTCCATCATGAGCAGGAAAAACTTAAGAAAAACCTGGATTCGCTTTATGAAGAATGGAGCGAGCTTAGTGAATAAAATTAAGGGCGAACACTGTTCGCCCCTACTATTTCATAGATTCTTAATTATTTCTGCTACCATTTCATCCGTGGAGGCTGCTCCACCCAGGTCCGGAGTTACATGTTTCGCTTCAGCAAGCACTTTGATAACGGAATTATGTATCTTTTCTGATGCCATTTTTTCTCCGAGACGTTTAATCAGCATCGCTCCACAGAGTATGCTGGCTGTGGGATTGGCAATGCCTTTACCTACCAGATCCGGAGCTGTGCCATGGGTTGCTTCGTATACTGCAGATTCCGCACCTATATTGGCGCCGGGCACTACGCCAAGTCCTCCCACAAGTCCCGCCCCAAGCTCTGATACCAGATCACCGTATAGGTTAGGCAATACGAGTATATCAAACTCTTCAGGACACATGACAAGCTTCATACATAAGTTCTCAGCAGTCATTTCATCATATTTTATATCGGGGTATTTGCTGGCTATGTATCTTACGCTTGAAAGAAAAAGTCCATCAGTAAGCTGCATAATATTCGCTTTGTGAATGCAGGTAACCTTTCTCCGCTTCTCCTTAACTGCGTAATTGAAGGCAAAGGAGGCTATCCTCTCAGATGCATGCCTAGTAATCAATTTTACGCATTCAGCAGCATCAGTACCAATCATATGCTCAAATCCCATGTATAAGTCTTCAGTATTTTCCCTGAATACTACAAGGTCAACATTTTTAAACCTTGACTTTACTCCTTCGAAGGATTTAATCGGCCTAATATTGGCATACAGGTTAAGCTGCTGTCTGAGACTGACATTAGAACTTCTGAAGCCTCTGCCTATCTGTGTCATTACAGGACCCTTCAATGCTATTTTGTTATTTTCAATGGATCTTACCGTGTCCTCAGGCAAAGGAGTCCCAAACCGTTCTAATGCAATCTGTCCCATATACTTTGTCTCCCATTGGATATCAATACCTGCAGCTTCAATTACCTTAATAGCCGCGTTGGTTACCTCCGGTCCTATGCCATCCCCGGGTATGAGTGTAGCTCTATACATACCGTCACCTCCAAAATCTTGTTGTTAAATATATTCTATATCACTTCCACCTTGATTCCAAGAGCTTCTTCCATTTCTTTAAAATGTCTCCCTCGAAGATCCCTTCCTGATGAGTCAAACATTATCCCGGGCAGCATTATAACCTCAGGTCTATGTTCTCTGCTGTCCAGATGAGTTTCTATGTCGTTCAAAGTAAGAAGCCCTGCACACATGATATTTCCACCAAAGTAATTATTTCTGACAGCCTCAATTTTTATCCCGTCATTTTGCGTGATACAGCCAGCTAATATGTCATAAGCTAATTCTGAGGTTAAGAGAAGACATTGGCTCCCTCTGTTTCTTAATATGCCTCTTTCAATCTCATCTATTGCTTCTGGATGAATATCATAATTAAATACCATTCCTGAAGCGGTCTTCACCGGTTTATTTACAGTTATATTCTTGAATTCCCCGTTTCTTAACACTCCAAGCTTAGGGCTGCAAGCTTTGAGGGTTCTATAATATGCATCAACTCTTGATGCTGCAGCTTTGCCATTGACTCTTAGTACTATATCACCCTTTAAGATTCCTGAATCCCAGGCAGGCGAGCCTCTCAGCACCCCCTCAACCCTGGCATGAAGGTCTTTTATTCCGGAAGGCTCCATAATAAGCGGCGTATCCACAGAATTTCGAAGTTCACCAGTGAATCTCTCCAGACTGCTTCTGATATCCTCAGGGGGCAGTATTCCTTTTGAAAACCTTGTATAGCCTGGCATAAAGATCCTAATAGTGGCAGCCCCATATTTGCTGAGGAACAGCACTGTATCCCTTATGTCTTCCCAACCAACCAAATGTGGCATTGCAACTATGCTGCCACTGTAATTAATGCCATAATGACTCAGCTGCTTCACTGAAGCGACAGCTTCCATATGCGCCTTTCCCCGGTAAAGCTTTTCTCTGCCTTGGATACTGCTGCTGTTCAACGATACATTAAGCTCAATATTACCTATTTGGCTCAGCCCTGATAAAACAGCTTCGCTCAGATGTATACCGCTGGTAGTTATCTGAATTGGCGTATCGCTGTACTTGAGTCTTAGATTACCCAGTATTTCCATTATATCATTACGCAGGAATGGCTCACCCTCGCAAATGCGGGTAGCTGATTCTCCTATAACTATCTTTCTTGTCTCATCCAAAAACTCAGTCAGAGTATCGATTTGCTCCCTGCTTAGTTTTTCAATATAGAATGCGTTTATCTCTTCAGGATTCTGCAAATGGCTGCAGAAAATACAGGAAGTACTGCAATCGGTTGTGAGTACCAATATGTTATCCTTGCTTGCAGTCTCAAGCAATAAATTAAAGGGAGCCGGTTTCATAATACACCTACCCCCTTCTTATTCCAACGCAAGATTCGGCATTGCGTTAAGCGTGAAATCAGATCTTGTACCGTTTATATATCTATAATATGCCGCACAACCAATCATTGCTGCATTATCTGTACACAGTATGGGCGAAGGGTAAAGCACCTTTAAGCCCGCCTGTTCCCCTCTATGCTTCAATAACTCTCTCAGTCTGCTGTTGGAAGCCACGCCTCCTGCCAGGACCACATATTCCGACTTCTTATCAAGCGCTGCTTTTACAAGCTTGGCAGACAATACATCCACCACAGCCTCTTGGAAACTTGCAGCAATATCTGCTGTATTTATTTCCTCATCCCTCATTTTCTTTGAGTTAAGATAATTAAGCGCAGCGGATTTTAGACCGCTGAAGCTGAAGTCATAGCTGCCTTCCTCTAAAAAGGCTCTTGGAAAGCTAATCGCATCACGATTGCCGGAAGTTGCAAGCTTATCAATCAGAGGGCCTCCCGGATAACCAAGCCCCAGCGCCCGTGCTATTTTGTCAAAGGCTTCGCCGGCAGCATCATCTCTTGTCCTGCCCAAAATCTCATACTTGTTATAATCAATGACATTCACAATATGGCTGTGGCCTCCCGATGCAACAAGACAGGTGAAAGGCGGCTCCAGCTCCTTATTTTCTATGTAGTTGGCTGCAATATGCCCTTCAATATGATTTACCCCAATTAAAGGCAGATTGCAGCTGTAGGCAATGGCTTTAGCTGTTGAAAGTCCTATTAGCAGAGCTCCTACAAGCCCCGGCCCGCAAGTAACCGCAACAGCATCAACATCTTTTTGTGAGGTGCCCGCCTCAGATAGTGCTTCATCTATAACCCAGCTGATGCTCTCAAGATGTTTCCGTGAAGCAACCTCAGGCACAACCCCCCCAAACTTCTTATGTATGTCTATCTGGCTAGATATAACATTTGACAGTATTATGCGGCCATTTTTTACAACTGCCGCTGAAGTCTCATCACAAGAGGTCTCAATAGCCAGTATTGTAATATCCTTAACCATAGTTAACACTCCAAACATACTATTAAAGACAGGGATAGCCTGTCTTTCTTATGTAGTACTTTTCTCAAGTATTCCAATTACATCCTTAATATCAACATTGTCCGAGTTAATAGCCTGTACTATTTCATCAAAACATATCTTAATAATTTCATAATCCTTGTACTCATGGCAAAAAAGCTTTTTCCCGCTTTTATTTGTAACCTTGGCTATATATAGCGCACCTTCCTGTATAAGGCTGATCATGTGATTCTCTATAACAAATTCTCTAAGCAGCATTCTGTCCCCCCCGTTCATCACTTGTGGAAAGCGTAATATAAAACATTATATCACAAGGGTATATTAATTAGAAGCATACATTATTCTTATATATCAGTCTAAATATTATTTCCCTCTTTATTAATATTATTAGGCAATAAGAACAAAGTTCCCATTGCCTATGTTAAAAGTTCAAATACTATTTCACACACAGGCGAACAATGTTCGCCCCTGCCTTCCTCGTACCCTGTGACCTACTCTATGGTCAAGGTGGTTACATTCAAATCTACGTATATCTTAAGAGTACTCTCTGTCTTTTCATAGTTTTTTGTAACATATTCCTTATCAGAACGGCTTAATACATCACTATTATTGATCTTTACTGAGGATATATCATATTTATCTATTACAATTCTTACCCCAACGTTTTCAGGCAGTCTAAGCTTAAGGCTGGAGGCATTGGCATCTATCCTGACTTCTCCATCCCTTTCATTTTCTCCTGTCAGGTCCAAAGTTATCTTTGATGCATTAGCATCTATATCCAGAGTTTCAAAGCCGCTGTTGCATGCTTCATATATACTTGCACTACTTGCATCTGCTTTCAGTTTAAACTTTTTCAGCAATTCTTTGTTGGGTTCATCAAAATAAATCTTCGCCATTGACGCATTCAATGTAGCATCTACACTTTTAATAAGCATGCTGCCCATATTCAGCTTCAAATCCGAGGCATCAGCTCTAAGCTTCACCTCCAAGGGCAATTTATCCGTAAGCTTGACATCCCACAGATTTACAGGTTTGCCTAGGCTAAACCCTTCCAGTTCATTTTTAATGCTTATCTCATCATCTTCTACTGTAAACTCCGGTTTTAATGATTCCGAGTTATATGAGAATTTCACATCTGCAAGCTTATCATCTGTACTGTCAATTACAGCCTTTGCTACCTTCATATCCAGGTTCAGCTCCATTGACTGGCCACTTTGATGTTTATCACTCAACTCGACAGCTTCCTTATATTCCTTCAATACTCCCGAAACCATGCTCTGTGCATTATCGAACTCCATTACACAAGCCGTAAGCGATAGTCCTATCGCTATAGACAGTATTATCAAAAACCCTTTCTTAAACATTTGATGCCTGCTTTCTGACTGCAGGAGCTCCAATTCTGGTGTCAGCAGCGACACCAATGGCATAAGTCACCAATGCAAGGTATGCCAGCCATCCCAGTATAGGGATTATCTTCAGCACATATACCAGTACAACCCCAACTAATAGGTGTATATACATCGAATTCCTGCCTTCCAAGTAGCCCGTGACCCGATAGCCAATAGCAACTTCAAGAGCTACCATTCCGGCAAAAGCGATCAGAACGAATGCTATGAATATAAATGGTATGAAAATGATTCCTACTAGGGTTATAGCCAAAAGTACTGAAAGCACAACGGCCGCCGGTATAAACAATATCATAATCAAGAACCCTATCCCAAAATGTCTGCCTATCCTACGCTTGCTTTCCTCTGCCATCAGTCCTACCCTGTCAGGTGCAATGAGCAATGCGAGACAGGAGAATGCATATACAACAAACAGGCCAATCATGTCCCCGTAAGAAATTCTTGGAACCAATCCATCATGCCTTTTTATATCGAAGGGGGCATTTATATCCGCAATTTCTCCTCTTATATTCGCATTCGGAGACTTATCCACCCCACCGAATACTCCGGCAGCATCCCCATTTATCAGTCCATTGTTTTTTGCGGATACTCTCCCGAATACAGCTACAGCATCTCCGTCAATGGTTCCGCTAACCGTCACATCCCCAAATATCGCAACCGCATCCCCGGTCAGGCTGCCATTAACAGTTATATCCCCAAATATTGCAACTGCATCTCCATTGACAGTAATTCCCCCGGGAACCTCTATGTTATTAAATATCGCTACTTTATCTTTATTGTCTACATCTAATGCAAAGGCACAAAGCATCAGTACAATCAGCATCATGCCCGCCAGCGCTGCTGCTCCCCTCTTCATTCTCATTCAAATAACCTCCTAATTCTCTCGCAAGTTAAGCCTAAATATTAAGATCAAGTTAATTCCCATAAATGCCATTACTATAGTTGTAACAAAAGTCACATAATCTCTAAGCAGAACATTCCTCAAAACCAGAATCTTTCCTAGAAGTACTGATATCGTAACAAGCACCTCTCTTAAGATGCCAGAAATTATGTTTACTCCGTATATGAGTACATTTTGTGCTGCTATCAGCACTCCACTTTCTCTTACAAAAGGTATTGTCACGAAAGTCAGCATATTCCAAGCAAAAACTATAAGTCCCAGCACTGAAATCAACCAGAAGGCTACGATTTTAGGGTTTGTGAAGTACATCCTCTGGGTCTTTATTCCTTCCATTACCCTTGACTCAAATCCAATAGGAACTTCTATTTCAAGAAACTCTTCCAGAGTGCCTATAGCTTCCCTGAGTACTCTGAATTCCTCTGCACAACCAGAGCATTTGTCGTTATGCTTTATTATCATTTCTCGTTCCAGTTCACTGATATTCCCATCGAAATACTTCATGACTAAACTACTTATTTCCTTGCACTGCAAACTTCTCACGCTCCTTTTCTCTGCTGAGCAATTCATCCTTAAGCATTTGCCGGGCTCTATATAGCCTATTCTTTACTATAGTGAGTGATTCACCTGTAATATCCATTATTTCCTGGTAGGATAAATTTCTATGATGGAACAATATCAGAAATTCTCTGTATTTTTCCGGCAGCTTCATTATTGCATCCTGCACCAGCTTCTGGTTCTCTTTCCTTATATACTCTTCTTCCGGAGTATCTTTCCCATCCTTGATTTCGAACCCATCATCTATAGGTATAGTTTCTGCTTTTCTTTTACGCAAGCTATCCAAACAAAGGTTTGTGGTAACCTTCAATGCCCATGTCATAAACTTATATTCAGGATTGTATTTAGAAAGGGAATTGTACATCCTTATAAATGCCTCCTGAGAGACATCCTCGGCTTCTTCCCTGTTTCCCATCATCCTGAATGCTGTGTTGTAAATAGCCTTCTTATACCTCTCAATGAGTACCTCAAAAGCATTTAAATCTCCAGCCAGGCACTGGTTCACTATTTCAATGTCAGAGGCATTCAAACTTATCCCCACCTCAATATACTTCTATTAATATATACGCTCCCAAAATACAATTGTCTGAAAATGTATGAAAATATCTATTTCAGTTCCTTCCACATTATCACCGCATCTTCTCCTGTATCCGCATAGTAGCCCTTTCTTCTTCCGCTGTCTACAAAACCCAGCTTCTTATAGAGATTCCGCGCAACTTCATTTGAAGCTCTTACCTCTAAAGTAACATGTACAGCCTTGCTGTCCTTTGCTGCCTTAAGCAATGACTGCACTATCTTTTCTCCAATCCTCCGGCCTCTAAAATCAGGGTGAACTGCTATATTTGTTATATGACCCTCATCAAGTACAATCCACATTCCTCCATAAGCCGCAACCACACCATCCACCTTTGCTACAAAATACTTTGCCAAGGTGTTTTTGGAAAGCTCCGATTCAAAGGATTCACGAGACCAAGGGGTTGTAAAGCTCAAGCTCTCTATTTCATATACCTGATCAATATCTTCAAAACTCATCTCTTGCAGCTCTAACTTCTGTTTCTTCTCATATTCAACTTCAGCTTGGGATTTTCTTATATATGTGAGTTTAAAAGTGTTATATGTATCAGCCATGCCCTTACCATACAAATCCTCAGCTAAGGCTGCACAGGAGGAAGCACGCGGCAGCAAGCCGTCAGCAGGTGCCATATAATATTCTCCAAGACCTTTTTTCAAGCTTTCTTGAAAAAGCAGCACACCATCTCCAAGGAAAGTGGTAGGTACCGCCTTCTCCTTAATCAGTTTAATAAGGTCCTCAATTAGAATCGCCCTAAGATCCTCCAGTTTCACCAGCCTGCCCTTTTCCCATGAGTACAGACTGCTGTAGACCATCCCTCTTTGAGCATCAAGCATTGGACAAACCAAGCCTGTACAATTGTAAAGGTTGTATGCCAATGCATCAAGCGTGGGCACTCCGACAATAGGCTTCCTGAAGGTTTGAGCCATCCCCTTCATTATTGATGCTCCAATGCGAAGCCCCGTAAAAGAGCCCGGGCCTGAAGAGCATGCATATATATCGATTTCAGCAGGTTCCATTCCTGATTTCTTGAAGAGGTCATCTATTATGCCCATTATCTTCTGTGAATGGGCTCTATTAATATTCAATATATACTCTGAAACAAGTCTTCCATCTTCCATTATTGCTGCTGTCGCTGCAGAAGTGGACGTATCAACAGCCAGGATTTTCATTATGCTCCATCCCTTTCACTATATCGTCATAAGCTTCACCGGTGGGCTCCATTATTATTTCACGGGAATCGTCTCCCTTTGTATTCAATATGGTTATCCAAAGCCTGTCTCCCGGAATTATATCTCTTACTATATCCGCCCATTCCAATACCACTATCCCATCACCGAAGAAATACTCCTCATAGCCTAATTCATACATTTCTTCAACATCATTGAGTCTATATACATCAAAGTGGTAAAGAGGCAATCTGCCCTGATACTCATTGATAATTGTATAGGTTGGGCTGGTCACATAGTCCTCAACGCCCAGACCCTTTGCTATTCCTTTTGTAAAAGCGGTCTTACCCGCCCCGAGATCTCCTGAGAGACATATGATATTCCCTTTGCTTAGCAGTCTGCCCAGCTGTTCACCAATAATTGACGTCTCTTCAGCACTTTCAGTAATAAATCTAAGCATTAGCTTACCTCCAGAAAAACTTTCCTATATAACAAAATATCTATAGCAATCCCTTAAGAATTGCTATAGATATTATACTCTGTTTAAAGGTAAATGTATACATCTATGCCCTGCTCTACGGAGCATACGCTCAGTCCACGCGGAACTCGAAACGCGTAACACGCAACCATGCCCAATAGGAATGCCCCATGATTAACGTCTAAATATGACCTTACCGTCTATAAGCACTGCATATGTTCTACTGGTAAGCTCGAAAGGATGTCCATCCATTATTACGATATCAGCGTCCTTACCCTTTTCAAGACTGCCTATTCTGTCCTCAAGACCCAATATTTCCGCTGCATTAATTGTTATAGCCTTTAATGCCTCCATCTCATCCAGCCCATCTCTAGCTGCCAAGCCCGCACACACAGGCAAGTACTGTATCGGTACAACCGGATGATCTGTTGTAATGGAGAATTTGATTCCTGCCTTGCTAAGAACCGCCGGAGTCTTAAAGGTTTTATTCTTAAGCTCAAACTTTGTCCTTTCTGTCAGGTGAGGTCCATTTATTATGTATTTCCCTTCCTTTGCAAGCTCATCAGCTATAAGGTGACCTTCTGTGCAATGGTCAATAGTGATATCTACGTCAAACTCTTTGGCAATCCTAAGTGCCGTAAAAATATCGTCAGCTCTGTGAGCATGTGCTTTAAGAGGTATCTCTTTGTTGATGACCTTTATCATCGCTTCCATTTTCATATCAAACTCCGGCTTTTTATCCGGGTCCTGCGACCCCTTTTGAAGCTTCTCATTATATGCCTTTGCTTTAAAAAGCTGCTCTCTTAGTATCGCTGCTGTAGCCATCCTCGTTGTGGGGGATATCTTCTTTTCTGCATAAGTTCTCTTCGGATTTTCTCCAAAGGCTACCTTCATAGCAGCAGGCTCTTTTAGAATCATATCATCCACTCTGTTTCCATAGGTTTTTATGGTCACAAAGGTTCCTCCGATTACATTTGCGCTTCCTGGGCCGGTACATACTGTGGTTATGCCGCCCTCCCTTGCTTCTTCAAAGGTTCTGTCCATAGGGTTTATGGAATCTATTGCCCTAAGCTGCGGCGTGACAGGATCTACCGCTTCATTGCCATCCGCTCCCTCGAAACCAATGGCATCCTCCCACATCCCCAAATGACAATGTGCCTCTATCATGCCGGGCATTACCAGCTTGCCCTCAGCATCAATAACCTCAGCATCTGCCGGAGCCTCAACATTCTCCCCTACAGCAACAATTTTCCCATTGTCCACTAATATGCTGCCACTTTCATATATCTTTTCTGCCATAGTATAGATCTTACCGTTTTTAATGAGTATCATCCATTAACCCCCCCCTAGTATTAATTCAAGCCCTTCATACTTAGGCTAATTCTATTCCTGTCCATATCCACATCCAGAACCTTAACCTTTACAATGTCCCCTACCTGAACAACATCAAGAGGCCTTTTTACAAATCTGTCTGCCAGCTCAGATATGTGCACCAAACCATCCTGATGTACTCCAATGTCCACGAAGGCTCCAAAGTCAATAACATTCCTTACTGTCCCGGTGAGAATCATTTCCGGCCTTAAGTCCTTAATATCCAGTACATCTGACATTAATATAGGCTTCGGCATTTCGTCCCTTGGGTCTCTGCCAGGCTTCTGCAGCTCATTCAATATATCTCTCAGAGTAGGAACTCCTACACCTAACTCAGCTGCCAGAGCGTTTATATCCATACTCACTAATTGGTGTACAACACCGCTCATTTCCTTCTGCTTTAGCTCTGACAATGAATAGCCGGCCTTTTCCAATAGCTTCTTAGCCGCCTCATAGGATTCTGGGTGTACCGAGGTATTATCCAATATATTTTTGCTTTCAGGTATCCTTAAGAAGCCTGCTGCTTGTTCGAAAGCCTTCGCTCCAAGCTTTTTAACCTTCAGCAGCTCCTTCCTGCTCTTAAACATCCCATTTTCTTCCCTGTAAGCCACAATATTTTTAGCAATACCTGAATTTACTCCTGATATATGCTGGAGTAGTGATGGAGAGGCTGTATTCAAATCCACTCCGACACTATTCACGCAGTCTTCCACAACACCCCCAAGAGAGTCAGAAAGCTTCTTCTGGGTGACATCGTGCTGATATTGTCCAACCCCTATAGCCTTAGGGTCTATCTTTACCAATTCGGCAAGAGGGTCCTGAAGCCTTCTTGCAATTGAGATAGCTCCTCTAATGGATACATTAATATCAGGATATTCCTGTGCTGCCAGCTCTGATGCTGAATAAACCGACGCACCCGCCTCATTGACTATTACATAATGAAGCGGTATATTCATTTCCTTGATTATCTCTGCACATATCTTTTCTGATTCTCTTGATGCAGTCCCATTGCCCAAGGATATGACTTCTACATTATATTTCCTAATAAGATTCTCCAACACTCTTTTGCCTTCTGCCAGCTGGTTCTCCGACGCTGTAAGATATACTGTGGTTGTATCCAGCAATTTTCCGGTCTCATCCAATACTGCAATCTTGCAGCCGGTTCTGAAAGCCGGGTCAAAGCCCATTACCACCTTTCCCTTTATAGGTGCCTGCAGAAGAAGATTCCTTAGATTAGCGGCAAATACCTTGATTGCTTGCTCCTCAGCCTTATCAGTAAGCTCGTTTCTTATCTCCCTCTCTATTGATGGAGCAATAAGCCTGCTGTATGCATCCTTTACAACAGCTCCCAGCACGTCTCTATAAGGCGAATTTTCAATTATTGAACCGTTGCTTAAGTAAGTCAATATTCTGTCCACAGGAGCTTCAACCTTGATAGAAAGAAATTCTTCTTTTTCTCCTCTGTTTATTGCAAGTATCCTATGTGGGGCAATTTTGAAAACTGGCTCACTAAAATCATAATACATCTGGTATTCCGATTTTTCCTCCTTAGTGCCCTTTGCAGCAATGATACCGTTTCTGAAGGTCAGCTCCCTTATTTCCTTCCTGAACTCCGCATTATCAGATATGCGCTCTGCAATAATATCCGAAGCCCCATTGATTGCATCCTGAGTTGTTTCTACTCCAAGCTCGGGATTTACAAATTTCATTGCGATTTCTTCCAGAGATTCCTTTGAACTCTCCTGAATCCATATTATATCCGCTAACGGCTCCAAACCTTTTTCCTTGGCTATGGTAGCCCTTGTTCTCTTTTTTTGTTTGTATGGACGGTATAAATCCTCAACCTCCTGCAATAGCTCAGCTTTATCAATAGAAGCCCTGAGCTCGTCAGTGAGCTTGCCCTGCTCTTCAATTAGCCTTATTACCTCTGCCTTTCTATTTTCAAGATTTCTGAGATATGTAAGCCTTTCATTCAGGTCTCTTAATATAGTGTCTGAAAGCTCCCCTGTAAGTTCTTTTCTGTATCGAGCAATAAAAGGTATTGTATTGCCATCGTCTATTAGTTTTACTGTACTTTCAACCTGCCAGAGTTTAACCGACAGTTCCTTCGCTAGTTTTGCAACTATATCCATGTTTATTCTCCTTCGCTTATGCAATAATATATAGAACATTGTACGGGCGATTCATGAATCGCCCCTACTAATTATATTAACCGTTTTTATATATACTTTTCAATAGGTATGAGTCCCTAGTTCATCTCTTGCCCGCAGTACATAAATATGTTAGTATACCATATAAGTACAAATGTTTATTATACGCAGACATGGTGCCTCGTAAAGTATATCTCTTCCAGAGCAGGCGAGGCACCAAACAGATGAAATGCATTTTCAACACTTGAAGGAAGAATTCAGATGTGTTGAAAAGCACTAGGAGGTAATATGTGATGGTAGAAACAAAGATGTTCATAGTTGATTCCAACATACTCCCAAAGGTATATGAGAAGGTCATAGCTGCAAAGCTCTTGTTGAAGGCAGGAGATGCCACGACAATTCAAGAGGCATGTCAAAAGATAGGATTAAGCAGAAGTGCTTTTTATAAATATAAGGATAGTGTCTTTGATTATACTACTCAGGATCTCGGGCGGATTGTTACTTTGTTTATGGTTCTCAAACATACCCCAGGAGTGCTATCTGATATTATAAACAGGATTTCATCTGCTAAAGGCAATATCATTACAATTAATCAGAACATACCTGTAATGGGCTCTGCCTCACTAACAGCATCCATTGATACACAGTCTATGGAGATAAATCCCGAGGAACTGATGGAGCTGCTGCTGTCCTGCAAGGGCTGCAAAAAAGTAGAAATCATAGGGATGGAATAAAAAGGGGCGAACACTGTTCGCCCCTACGTTTTTAGCAATCAAATTTATTAACTATAGTTCTCAGCTCAACTGCCATTTCATTCAATCTGACAGCAGAACTGTTTATCTCCTGCATTGCAGAAGATTGCTCCTCTGTGCTGGCCAGAACATTCTGAGTGCCTCTCGAAGTAGTTTCAGCAATAGAACTTACTTCTCTTACCGCATCAATTACCTGTATATTATCATTCCTAAGCTCAAGCACCGAGTTAGATACAACCCTTACTTCCTCAGCTACAAGATGTATTTCCTTTATTATCTTATCAAAAGTACTATATGTAGAGCTAATGGCTTCAGTACCCTTTTCCACCTCTATCAGTCCTTCGTTCATTGCTACAACTGTTACCTGAGTTTCTCTCTGAACTTCCAACAGAAGAGTTTCTATACTCTTCGAAGCATCCCTTGTCTGCTCTGCAAGGTTTCTTATTTCATTTGCAACTACTGCAAAGCCTTTACCGGCATCTCCTGCACGGGCAGCCTCAATTGCTGCATTCAACGCAAGCATATTTGTCTTCCCTGCTATATCCCTTATTACCTTTACGATTCCTGTTATTTGAGCTGATTTGCTGCCTAAACGCTCAACCAGTGAAGCAGAATTGACAACACTTTCTTTTATTATACCGATTGTTCCGTTTATAATATTTATATTCTCAGAACCCTCTTCGGCAATTTTAGCAGCTCCCTCAGCTGACACTGCAACAGCCTGAGTTTTTTGGGCTGTCTCATCAACTTTGTTAGTAATTTCTTCAACAACTCCAGAAGTCACCTCTACTGATGCCATCTGGGACTGAGCTCCTTCAGCAACACTTTCCACTATTGCAGAAATTTCCTCTGTCGCTGCCGAGCTTATATTTGCACTTTCACTAAGTTTTTGAGCTGCTTCAGTAATTTCAGAAACCGCATCACTTACCTCATTCAGTATAGTGCATAGAGAATCCGTCATAAGGTTGAAAGAGCTTTGGAGTTCTCCAATTTCATCCTTTGAAGTGACAGCCAACCTTTTCTTAAGGTTTCCATTCTTGATTTCTCCGACGACCTTTGACATATTGACAAGAGGCTTGACAATTATGTATGCCAGAAGCAAGCTGCCTCCCAAAGATATTATAAATGCTATTGCTATTAATGCATAAGCTTTGCTCTCTGCAGCTTTCACAGGCTGCAGAGCTTCCTTAACTCCCGTCTCAGTTACAAGTCCCCATCCGGTTAGTGGTACTCTATAATAAGTGCCTATTACTTCTTCACCCTCGTTGTTCTCATACTGTGAGGAACCTTCCTTACCTTTCACCAGGTTTATAGGACCTTCTATCATATTTTCTACTGTATTATAGCTTTTCAGCACCATGTCCTTATATTGAGGGTGTGCAAACACTATTCCGTTTTTATCTATTATATATGCAACCCCGCTTTGGCCTATCTTAGTTTGGGTTATAAACGCCTGGATTTCGTCCAACACAACCTTGGCGCACAAAACCCCAGCTACAGACTTATTCTGGTCCAATACCGGAACAGCTATATTGAAGGCCGGAGCACGGAGCTTGGCATCCAGGTATGAATCAGATATAAAGCTTTGGCCTCTCATGGACTCGGTGTACCATCTTTCCTGTCCTATGTTTGTACCATTTAACTGCGTATTCATTGAATACAGCACTGTACCATTTACATCCGTGAGTGTGATCTCCTTAAAAGCTGACTGCTGGCTTGAGGCAATTTTTCTTATAAGCCTTTCCTGCTGGTAGCTGTCCATTGCAAGTACATCCACCGACTGTGGTATCAGCTCCAAGGTCTTAAGACTTTGTGTAATATTTGCGTTTATCCTCTCAACAAGCCCCTTATTTACAGATGTATTCAGCTCATTCATATTGCCCATTATCGTATCTTTCTGAGCGTTTATGCTGGACAGTGTGAGAAATGTAAGTGGTATGAGAGTCATAAGCATAACAAGCAAAATAATTCTTCCCCTGATACCTCCGACCAACTTGTGGATGTCGAATTTGACCTTTATATGTTCCTTTGGTCCCTTGGGGCTTGGAGTCTTTGCATTTGACTTCCTTATCTTAAATGCAGGAAGCTTAATGTTCAGCTTAGGGAATTTGACATTTTTTAAAAAACCAAAATAATTCCTTTTATGTTTAAAAGACAGGCCTTTACCCATTTTAGGGAATTTAAAATAGTTATCTCTCTTTCTCATGCTATTCACCCCTGTTTCGCCTTATTATGTGCTTATATGATTTTATTCTAATATAAAGCTGGTAAATAAACAACACTTTTGTCATATTTGGTATATCTGTGAGTTTTTGGTTTATTAGATAAAAAAACAGACCTATTTTTTTAGGTCTGCAACTCTTTTATACGCCATTTTTCTGATTCAAATATGCATTAATGAAATTATCCAATTCTCCATCCATTACTGCACTGACATTTCCTGTCTCTTCACTCGTCCTGTGATCTTTAACCATATTGTAAGGATGGAATACATAGGAACGTATCTGACTGCCCCAAGCTATTTCCTTATACTCACCCTTTATGTCATCAATTTTGTCCTTTTGCTCCTGTTCTCTTAGGGTAAGGATCTTGGCAGTAAGCATTTTCATTGCCATATCCTTGTTGCTGTGCTGGGATCGCTCATTCTGGCACTGGACCACAATACCCGTAGGTATATGTGTTATTCGTACAGCAGAATCCGTTTTATTTACATGCTGCCCGCCAGCCCCTCCGGAACGGTAAGTATCAATCTTCAAATCATCTTCATTAATCTCTGCTTTTACATCATCATCAAGCTCCGGCATTACATCTACTGAAGCAAAAGATGTATGACGCTTTCCGGCTGCATCAAAGGGTGAAATCCTTACAAGTCTGTGCACGCCCTTTTCTGATTTCAAAAAGCCATAGGCATTGTCACCTTCAACAAGCAGAGTGGCACTCTTTATACCCGCTTCATAATCCCTTTGCATATCAAGAATTGATACAGCATAGCCCTTCTTTTCAGCCCACCTCGTATACATTCTTAGCAGCATTTCAGCCCAATCCTGAGCTTCCAAACCTCCTGCTCCTGAATGAACTGTAAATATTGCATTGTTCCTGTCATATTGTCCGTTGAGCAAAGTTTCAATCCTAAGGCTCTCAACATCCTCCTTTAAACTCTTAAAAGAGGTCTCCACTTCAGGTATCACAGATTCGTCCTCAGCTTCTATTCCAAGCTCTATGAGAACCTCTAAATCCTCATATTCCTTTTTCAAACTGTCAATTCTATCTGCTTTATCCTTCAATGACTTTATCCTTTTAAGAACTTTTCCTGCATTCTCAGCATCATTCCAGAAGCTTTCCTGATGCATTTCCTGCTCCAGCTCATAGACCTGTTCCTGAATTATTGTCAGGTCAAAGTGACACCTCAATTTCCTTTATTGTTTCCTCTATCTGGGATAGATTATATTTATACTGCTCCAATTCAAGCATATGTTATTACCTCCGTTTTTGTCTCGTGCTACGTGCCTCGTGCCACGTGCAATGCCTGGGTATTCCTTTTAGGTCCTATAAGTGACGGAAACCACTGAACACACGGATGTTTCACGGAATCACACGTTATTGATTTTATTTTTCCCGCCGTGTATTCAGTGGATTTCCGTGTCTCCAGTGTTACCCGTTCCTTGTATCTCCAAGCTAGTTCTTGCCTTGCCCGCAGCATTTCTTGTACTTCTTGCCGCTTCCGCAAGGGCATGGATCATTTCTGCCTATTTTATCTTCCTTTACAATAGGCTTCCTCACACCTTCTTCATGGTTTGTCACTACTGGCTCAGCTACCTGTTCTCTCTTAGGCAGGTTAGACGTATTTATATTGTAAATGAATCTTACAGTATCCTCTTTAATATTTTGTATAAGCTCTACGAACATATCATAACCTTCAATCTGATATGCCTGCACTGGATCCTGCTGTCCATAAGCTCTGAGTGAAATCCCCTCTCTGAGCTGATCCATTGCGTCTATATGGTCAATCCACTTGGTATCAACTGATCTTAGGAGTGCAACCCGTTCCAGCTCACGCATCACTTCAGCATCTATCTGAGATTCTTTATATTCATATATCTGTACAGCCTTATCCTTTATGGCCTCTTTGAGTTCGTCCCTTGTAAACTTCAAAAGTTCTTCCTTGCTAAAAGCATTCTTTGGAAGGAAAATTGGATGCAGATATTCCAAGAGTCCTTTGAGATCCCATTCTTCAGCAAACTCACTGCCTACTGTATAGGTAACAACCGCACTGTCTATTATCTCTGCTATCATTTCCATGATAGTTTCCCTGATGTTCTCTCCAAGCAGCACCTGGCGTCTCTGGCTGTATATGACTGTTCTCTGCTTATTCATTACATTGTCATACTGAAGCACATGCTTTCTTATGTCAAAGTTTCTTCCTTCTACCTTCTTTTGAGCATTTTCTATTGACTTCGAAAGTAATGAATGCTCAATGGTCATATCTTCTTCCATACCCAGAGTCTCAACAAGCTTCATTATTCTTTCCGACCCGAACAGTCTCATTAAATCATCTTCCAAAGAGATAAAGAATCTGCTGGATCCCTCATCTCCCTGCCTTCCGGCACGGCCCCTGAGCTGGTTGTCTATACGTCTGGATTCATGTCTCTCTGTACCTAATATATGAAGTCCGCCAAGCTCCTTCACACCCTCACCAAGGACTATATCAGTACCTCTGCCGGCCATATTGGTTGAGATTGTAACCGTCCCACGCTGTCCTGCCTGAGCCACTATCTGAGCTTCTTTTTCATGATACTTGGCGTTCAATACCTCATGAGGCACCCCTCTTTTCTTTAGCATATCGCTAAGCATTTCGGAGGTCTCAACAGATATTGTTCCTACAAGTACAGGCTGCCCCTTGGCATGAAGCCTGACGATTTCTTCAGCAACTGCGTTGAACTTGCCCTTTTTATTCTTATATACAGCATCCGGATTATCTTCTCTAATCATTGGCCTGTTTGTGGGTATTTCAACAACATCCAGATTATATATGGTTCTGAATTCATCCTCTTCTGTCTTCGCGGTACCTGTCATACCTGCCAGCTTGTTGTACATCCTGAAATAGTTCTGGAAGGTTATTGTTGCCAAGGTCTGTGATTCTCTTTCGACCTTTACCCCTTCCTTTGCCTCTATAGCCTGATGCAAACCATCGCTGTATCTTCTTCCTAACATGAGTCTTCCTGTGAATTCGTCAACTATTATTATCTGCCCTTCCTTCACCACATAATCTATATCACGGCGCATAAGGTTTCTGGCTTTAAGCGCCTGATTTATATGATGCTGTATCTCCATATTGTTGGCATCGGCAAGGTTTTCCAAATTGAAGAATCTTTCTGCTCTTTCTACGCCTTCCTCAGTAAGAACTACAGTATTTGACTTTTCATCTATTGAAAAATCAGTTTCTTTCTTAAGTCCTTTAACAAAAGTATCTGCAACAAAATAAAGCTGAGTGGATTTTTCACCTGCACCTGATATTATGAGAGGTGTTCTGGCTTCATCTATCAATATGCTGTCCACTTCGTCCACTATAGCAAAATTCAGATCTCTCTGAACCATCTGGTCTCTGTATATTACCATGTTGTCTCTCAAGTAATCGAAACCATATTCATTGTTTGTGCCATAGGATATATCTGCGTTGTAAGCCTTCTGCCTATCCTCCGGTTCAAGTCCGTGAACAATGAGTCCAACCGACATACCCAGGAAGTTATACAGCTTCCCCATCCACTGACTTTGATAGGTCGCCAGGTAGTCATTTACTGTAACCAAGTGAGTACCTTTGCCGGAAAGGGCATTCAAGTACAGTGGAAGCGTTGCAACCAATGTCTTTCCTTCACCTGTTTTCATCTCTGCAATCCTACCCTGATGCAGTATGATTCCACCAATAAGCTGCACATCAAAGTGTCTCATTCCGAGAACTCTTACAGAAGCCTCCCTTACCACTGCATAAGCCTCAACCATAAGATCATCCAAGGTCTCCCCTTTTGCGAGCCTTTCCTTGAATTCATCGGTCTTTTTCTGAAGCTCCTCATCGGTAAGCTTTTTCATACCAGGTTCCAATTCATTTATCTTTTCAACTATCTTTGATACTTTTTTAATTTCTTTCTCATTCTGGCTGCCGAATATTTTATCTAAAAACATACTATTATCTCTCCTTATAACCTCATAATTTTTTGCTACGTGCTTCGTGCCACGAGCCACGTGCAAAGCTCGGGTATTCCTACCAGGTTTGGTTTCGCGCTGCGAGCTTTTAGGTATTAATTATAAGGTTAATCAGAATACTGCTTTCTTCCATATGCTGTTTTTCAAAATTAAGTTATTTAAATAGTATACTAATACTATTAACGGCAATATATAGAATTGAATATGCTTCAGACCTGAGTCCTCCGCATTAATATCCATGAAATCTCTAAAACCCTCATTATCTTTTTCAGATTTCCTTATGCGTGCTTCGTTTATTGAGACTTTTGCATCCTGTATGAATAATTTATTTGTTGCAAGTATATCAATAAACGCTTTCTTTCCAATTTTGACAAAATTATCAGAATCAATTCTATCAGATGAACCTGAAAGCACCGTAAATACCATGAAAATGAAAGCTGCATACTTTTTTATATTGTTATAGCTGTCTCGTGACATTCAGACTCACCTACTTTCCAGGCAATGGGCTATGGGCAATGACTTAAGCCTGTCTTCGAAGCTTCGCCTGAAACCTCGAACCTCGTACCCCGCACCTCGTGCCAAAAATACATACATAATATTTTATCACAATTTCATGTTCTAGTCTGCACATTTACAAAAAAACAAATGCAGCACATGTATTAACCCATATACTGCACAGTCTTATCTTTTTTTAATTTTTTAACCATTATTTCTTGTATATATATGAAAATCCCCAATGCCATGATTATATCGCCAATGCTGAAAATCTTTGGTCTTGGATAAGGTTTGCCAAGCACAAAAATATCTCCCAGATATTTGAATACCGTGTGATTGTTAATTAATGCATGTGTAATAATCTTCCCATCTCTAATAGCATGCATGTTATCTATCAATCCGATATTGGTCATCGCCTCTCCCGAGACCGGCATCTGTCCGCCATTTGCCATTATTACAATAAAGTTCAGGAATACTCCTATAAATACTATCTTAAATGCTAAAATGCTCCGATTAAAGAATATACCTGCAAAAAGGAGCAGATATGATAAGCAATGGATGTATAATATATTTTCATTGAAAAGGCCAATACCTTTTGAAGCCATGAAAACAGCTGCAAATTCTATTGCGAATGCGGAAATGAAAAAATACCATTTTTCCAAGTTTGCATCCTTAATATTTGAAAAGCTTCCACCCCTAAGCTTCCCAACTACAATTGAGGTACCTACACTCTCAACCAGCAATCCTCTTCAACTCCCTATTTTCCTTTATCATTTTAATGAATGTATCTGCAAGCTTGTAATCAAACTGGCTGCCCTTGCCATTCTCAATAACCTCAATGGCTTCCTCCACTGTCATTGCGTTTCTGTATGGACGCTCTGAAGTTAATGCGTCAAAAACATCGGCTAGACTCAGTATTTGTGATTCAAGCACTATATTCTCAATTTTTCTGCCCTCAGGATAGCCTGTCCCATCATATCTTTCATGATGGCTGAGTATGATTCTGGACACATCCTTAAGAAAATCAATATCTTTAATGATTTTTACGCCGATTTCCGGGTGCTGTTTAATCTTATCGAACTCATCCTCTGTAAGCCTTCCAGGCTTGTTCAGTATACTTTCTTCTACGCCTATCTTCCCTATATCATGGAGTATGGCAGCTATTTTAAGGTTCTCCATTCTTTTCGGCGACAGTCCAAGTCTTTCAGCCAGTCCGCACGCGTATTCACCAACTCTTATTGAGTGACCGTTTGTATAGGGATCTTTTGCCTCAACAGCCTGGGACAAAGATTTTACAGTATCTATATATATGTCTCTCATATCAACATACAGCTTGAAAGAATATCTGGCAAAAAGAAGCGGACCGAAGAATAGCAATACACCGACTATCCTGTAGTTAATGTAAGCTATTGCCATTATAATGGCAAGCGGAGCCATAGCAAAGTAATCCTTTACTACCCATGCAATATTTTTACAGAAATTGCTAAAGAAGTTCTCACCTGTAATAAGGTGCATAAGAATTGACATGATTACGGCATTAGTCAGTATATAGACTATCATACTTGCAACAATCGCAATCACCGCAAGAATTGATGAATTCAAGTCTATTATACCGGGAGTTGCTCCCAGGCTTTCATAGCAAAACCCCGCCAAACCTGCAGAAAGGGCAGCATTTGCCCCATTAAAAAATGTTTTCTCTATTGGAAAATTAAAGGGATGAAATATCTTTCCATCATGGTTTATTACCCTAAACATAACTCCCAAGCTAGTTATCCATGCTGCTTCAGGCACCCCGAATATCACTATAGCAGCAAGGCCTATAGCAAATCCTACAGATAATGCTCTTTGTCCCTGGGTAACTATAACCAGTGATTCAGCAATTATAGATAATAATGTAAAAATAACCAGACCCACTACATCAATGTCATGAGCCTGATTTATTGTATATAGAAAAAAAGATGCCCCTAATAATACTATAATTGCTACATATGCTCTAAGTTTATTCGACATATATTCACCTCATTATAATGGCCGACATATCTTATTCTGCTATTAGAACCAAGTCTGGTGTGCTCCTCCGGCTAATACTAATGTAAGTATAGTCATAAGAATACCTATTATTTTTCTCACTGTTTGCCCCTCCCTTTTTTTCAAGGCTCTGCCTCACCGCTAAACAAGGCAGGCAAACTCTCCGCTAATTAATATGTCGGCCACATTTTTCCATTTGTTTATGCCACTGAGTTCATTTTTCTATTTACTGCTGCAAGTACAGCTTTAACTGCAGACTCATTTTCATCAAGATTAATTATGCAACTGCCCGCCAGGGACTCTTCAACATTATCCTGAGAAAAGCCTACTAAGGTAACATATACCTCCTTACCTGAAATTTTGAGGCTTTCCAAACCTTCCAAGTACATTACCCCATTAACGCCCATATATACTTCAAGCGCTGCCAATGCTGCTTCAGCAACTGCTTTAACCCTGTTGGACTTTGCTTTGACCTTGCTGCTCTTTCCTTCATATACTTTGTCATCATAGGAAAGTCCCACTGTCGCTTCTATCATATTGTCTACATTCTTCACTGCTATACTTTCGATTCTAACTCTTGCTTCCTTAAACTCCGCTTCATTTATCTGTGCAATGCTTATTTTCTTATAATCTACAGCAATGTTGAATTTCGCATTTATTGCTGATTGGATGTCTCTGACCAGCTGCTTTATATTTCTGCTTACAGCAGCCAATATATGTATTTCTTCAATGTTGCCTGATTCATCACAGACAACACTGCAGTTGATTATATCCGGAAGCTTGCATATAAGGGCTTTGACATCATTCTGTACAGAAATTTTTATATCGCTCAAAGAGAACTCCTCCTAAAATGAAATGCGATGTATTAATTTCTACCAAAGTATCTTAATACCTTCACTGTTTATACAAACTACCATAAAAGCAATACGTATTAGGTATAAAATACTATATATATGTCTATTAGTACCAAATAAATATGGCATTGGCCACTTAGCCAGCTATTTTACTATGTTTCATTAATAAAGCCAGCAAACTTCACCCTCTTGACAAAAAAACAGCCGAGGACTTCTCGGCTGTTTCATTAGAACTCCGGTTCAATCAAACCGTAGTTTCCATCCTTTCTTTTATATATCACGTTTACCTCTTCAGTCTCTGCATTTGAGAATACGAAAAAGTTGTGTCCAAGAAGCTCCATTTGCAGCACTGCTTCTTCGGTAGGCATTGGCTTCATGGCAAATCTCTTTGTCCTTACTACCCTTGCTTCTTCCTCATCATACTCCTCTATAGGATTCGCCCAGTTCTCAAATTTGATGTTGCCATCTTTAATTCTTTTTTCCAGCTTGGTCTTCTGGCGCCTCATCTGCCTTTCCAATTTATCTACTACGTTATCTATAGAGATATACATATCACCGGTAGCTTCTTCTCCTCTTAAGATAACACCATTAAAAGGAATTGTGACCTCAATGATGTGCCTGTTCTTTTCAACGCTTAAAGTTGCGTGAGCCTCGGTATTAGGGCCGAAATATTTCTCAAATTTTAAAAGCTTTTTTTCCACCCTATCCTTGAGAGCATTAGTAATATCAAAATTTTTCCCGCTGACTATCGTACGCATAAACACATCTCCTTTCGCAACTATTATGCTACCGTATATACATATTTTATTCTACATTTGAGAAAATAATCCTTCTGATTTTTTTCAATTTTCAAATAGTTTTCAAACGTAAAAAGATATCTTTACAATATTTTTATACAATATGCTGTAAATATTAGCATAGTAGCTGCAAAATCATTATGTAAAGCGAACAAGCGCATAAAATAATTGCAACTACTCTATTACCCCTTATATTTCTAAGTTAGTCACACTATCCACAGAGTTATACACATGATTTTTATGTTATCTGTGGATAATGTGCATAAGTCTGTTGATAACTTGAACCTGTTGGTTTCTAATTGTTAAAAAAATGTGTATTACTTTGGGATAGAAATTTGTCGAGCGAACACCATGTAAATTATTTTTTGCAGTTATTGCGTCGATTTTTAGATTTCCCTTTTGGTTAATATGGAACATATTGTCAGATGGTGGTATTTCATTTGTTTACACTTTTATCTAAAATATTCCTGAATATGAAAATGTTGTGGATAAATGAAATTGGGCATAAAAAAACCGCCTGTAAGGCGGTTTCAATTACTGTCTCTTTGCGTCAAAACACTCTTTGCAATATACTGGTCT
This sequence comes from Clostridia bacterium, assembly GCA_035628995.1. Taxonomy (NCBI): domain Bacteria; kingdom Bacillati; phylum Bacillota; class Clostridia; species Clostridia bacterium. Next base: position 196,797 of record DASPIR010000033.1, read on the forward strand.
AGCATTTGTAGGCTTAAATGGAACCTGAGTTTCCTTGCCGCAATCTGCACAAACTGTGTCGTACATAGCAACTTCTCTTCTCTGTCCATTTCTGCCGCTAGCATTTTTTCTGGATGTTCTGCAATCCTTGCATCTAGCTGGTTCGTTCTGGAAACCCTTCTCTGCGTAGAACTCTTGCTCTCCAACTGTGAATACGAAATCATTACCACAGTCTTTGCACACTAACGTTTTGTCTTCAAACATGTAAAAATCCCTCTCTTTTCTCTCCAGGTTGGTGTTGGGTAAGAACTTTCCGGAATCCTTACAGTCTTGAAAAACGTTCTTGCACCGCCCACGCATACCTTTAAATATTTATGGCATTATTCTAGCTGACCTGGTCTTTGACCCCACACTCGCCGTCAGGATGTTTCGCTACTAGGAATCAACCCCTCACTACTGCATCTCTCAATAAAATTATATTTTAAAACACAATTTTACTGGACGGGCTTATTTCTAAGCCGCACCATGCTCACAGGAATTTTTCCTGCTTACGTGGATCGTTTTGCCTGCGACTAGCATCGACTTTCAACCACAGACCTAGATAATACACCACAGGTTATATTATATAATGTAATTTTTATTTGCACAAGTACTTTTAACAATAAATAGGAAATTAATCTTATTAGATTATATCATTTCTTCTTATCGATATATATTCCATCATTGCTTAAAATTGGCTTTTCATACGCTTTGATGGACTTTTTCCCTACACTTATCTGCTTCATTTCCTTTTTTAACTCATTCATTATCAAAGCAAGCTTTTCTTTGTTGGATTCCTCAATCTTCATTATCTTTTGCGCAAGTGACATTATTTCTTCGACCTTAAGCTTTAAAGTTTTCATCATCGGATATTTTGTAAAATCCAGCTCTTCCAAATTGTTGATATTCAAGTGCTTTTTCAGCAGGTTAAGCTTTTCAGCAAAAGACTTGTCGATTTCGTCTAACATGTCTATTACAGATTGCTTTTGCTTGACAAGCTCTTCTATGTTATTAGCTTTATTCCCCTTTATATCCTTGTCTTGTTCTAGAGTTATTTCCATGATATTAACGAATAACTGCCTCTTTCTATCAATCAGGCTGAGAAGCTCGGCTATTGCACTGTTTATAGTCTCCATAAAAACCCTCCATGTTTTAATTTATTAAAACATTCCTTAATTTGCCCATATGGTTAAGCACCGCTTAACTATGCTGACAGGCTGTGCCTGGAAGGGGCATGCATGGTCTATTTAATTAGGGACATGCATATTGCATATCCCTAATTATTATTCCATAATTTTTTATTTTACAGCTTGCTGCTTTGTAAGCTTCATAGCTTGTGCCCAAGTATCCCGCAGTTCCTCGGAATAGCCTATCACTTCTTCAATAATAGCCATATCCTTCTTAATATTCGCTTCTACAAGCCTTCTATTCATGTATTCATATAGTGCGTAAAGACCGTCAGAAACCTCGTACTGCATATCAAGGGTACATATGAACTCAGTTATTATGTCCTGGGATCTAATAATGTTATTATTTGATTTCTCAATGTTCTTTTCCTCTATTCCTTGATGTGCAAGCTTCAGAAACCGAACCAAACCATTATATAGCATCAGTGTTAACTCCTGAGGAGTTGCTGTATTTACAGTATTTTGCTGATACTGCTGATAGGGGTTTTTGTTTGCTGCCGCTGTTTTTAGCTCATACTCTGTATTTTGGCCCTTATTGCCACTTTCCACAACATTCTTTGCATATCTGGGCAGCTGATATACCCCGTTCATTAAAGCCATGTCATTCCCTCCATTACATTATTGGCTGCTGTATTACTGACCTCCGCCAAACTGCTGCGACAGCCAAGCCGACTGGCTATTCATCTGGCTCAGTGCCTTTTCCATTGCTGTAAATCGCTTGTAATATTGATTTTCTTTATCTGTCAGCCTATCCAGCAAAGTTGCTATTGTATCTTCCTTGCTCATAATCTGTTTTGTCAGCATATTCTGATAGTCCGATCCATCCCCTTTTATACCAGCACGTTCAAGCAACAGACCCTTTTGATTTTCACTGTTTCTGGAGGTTGTTATATAATCCTGCAAAATGTCATTAATTCTATTTGCTATACCGTTCTCTTCATTTCTTTTTGTCCTGCTTGCTGCATCCATATCAGGGGAGTATGCAGTTGTAGATTCTTTTGTGAATATATTGGACACCAGTTCCGGATTATTGGTTAATGCGTCTTTGAGTCTAGTTTCATTTATAACCAACTTTCCTTTCTGATCCCATGTCCCTGTGGTTATGCCAATTGAGTACAGTGAACCTCCAGCATCCTTTATTTCTTTGTAAAGCGAGTTTCGCATTTCACTTAAAAAACCTCTAAGAAGGCTATCGTTGCTTAGCATCCCTGATCTTGCTTTTTCTTCCCATTTCTCAATCTCCGAGTCGCTCATAGCGTCTCTTTGCTCATCAGTTAGCGGCAAGTAGTCTCTTTCACGCACCTCCGACATCTCTGCATTAAGCTTATCAACAATTTCATTATACTTACCAACAAAATTCTTTATTAGATCAAGGGATTTTGAGGTGTCCCCAGAAACCTTCATTTCTACTGCTGCAGCTGATGTTGCCTTCAGACTGAAAGCAATTCCGTTTACAGTGAAATCATTCGAAGAACGGGTTATGGTTTGGGTAGTTGTGCCATCTTTATAATCAATACTGGAATCTGCGCCAATATCACTAAGCCCATGTAACCCCAGAGCGTACATGAGATTGCCATTACCGGCAACATCGCTTATATTAACTTTAGCTGCTGCTCCCGACCCCTTTGACTCAACAACAAGCTTATCATTGAGTTGGTCATACGTCATCTTTACATTTGCATCAGCATCGCCATTTACAGTGCTGATAATTTCGCTTAATGTCTGGGATGATTTGAACTGGAAAAGCTTCCCGTTTATAGTAAATTCAATATTATAATTATCACCATCACCGTCTGCCGGAGTTAACACTCTCCCCAGCCTGGAGGCAAGATCCGTAAGTGTAAGGCTTGTATCAAGCTTATTGGATGCATTTACACCCTTAAGTCCCAAGGCTGCCAGTCCACCGTTTTCCGCCCTGTCTGACTTTATAGTGTCCGCAGATGAAATCTCTTCAAAACGAAGCTCTTTAGTAACTTCATCCATGCTTACCATAACCTTGTTTGCCCCAAAGGCAGTATTAAGCTTGGACTGAACTTCCTTCAGCAGGTCATTCCTGGTAGCATAGTTCTTTTCGGTCAGTACAATTTGCTGGTGGTTGGTTCCTCCTATTGTAACATCTATAGTCTTGTTATTTGAATCAACCAACTCTCCGTTTGATATATCTGCACCCAGAAGATTCCCGCTTGTAACGGCAGGGGCTTCAATAGGTTTTAAAACAATATAGTTATTTTGATTCAGCACGCGAATATTACCACTTAACCCTGCCGTTGCGTCTATCTTTTCCTGAATCTTCTTTGCAAGCGCATCTGCGTCTGCATAAGTGCCTGGGTCAACAGTAATTGTTGCTGCGGTACCATTGTTATATGATAAAGTAAATTTGTTATTTTGATTGTTTATTACATAGTTTGAAGTAATAGCTTTTCCTAACATATCAGACAAGCCTGTATTATATGAAGTGGATATTGACAGTGTATTGGTGCTGCTGGTTGCAAAGGTCAACTTGTTCCCATCCACCAGATCCTTGCCTACAGTAATCTTACCTGTTCCAAACGCAGCTTCCAGCTTGGTATTCAAGTTTGTAACCACTGCATCTATTCCGCTTAATCCATCATCTATAGTAATTTCTTTGCTTGTCCCATTAAAGTTTACATAAACCTTATTATTATCATTCAGCGCGCTGATATTATTGATGGTTGTTGATATTACGCTTCCAGTAATACCACCAGTTACAGCTATACTGGAACTGACTTTCGCTGTTTCAGCCACTTTCACGTTGCTTATGGTGTAAGTGCCTGGAACTGTACCGGCCCCGGGCGTAGCTGTAAAGGCACTATATGTATCTGCTCCGCCGTATGTGACCTTAAATGCACTAAGTGAAGCTGCTGATCTTAAATTGGTTGCCGGCTTCAGATAATCAAAGTATTCATCCTTAAAGCCTCGTAGAAGATTAGTTATAGACCTGTAATCATCTCGCTTCCATTCAAGAAGCTGCTTATCCTGCTTTACCTTATCCACTCGCATACTTTCAATACGCATAAGCTGCTTTATCACGCTGTCCGTATCTATTCCCGATGATAGGCCTGACAATCTAAGCGTTGTACTAAGTGCTCCAGATATATTTGTTGCCATATCAATCACCTTCTTTCGTCAACTAATAAGCCTGCGAGCTCCCACATCTTAGCAATCATATCCTGAATTTTTCTTGGTGGAAATTCTCTTATAACCTCATTAGTTATTGTATCCTTCAGCACATACATAATTGTGTGTGTCTTCTCGTGTACAGATCTCACAATGTACTTGTTGTATGTCCCCAAGGTCTTATTTGCCTGTTCCACAGCATTGTCCAGCATCTCATTGTCGTTGACATTTTCCAAATTCACATCCGTACTTGCCTCATTTGAGGCTTTTCTGACTATCAAATCAAACTCTGAGCCGTTTTTCTGCTGAATCTGCCTTTCACCTTGGTTATTGCTGTTCTGAATGTTCATATTATTAGAAACCACTGAGTCAATCTTCATATTTCTTCCCTCCTTGGAAAACTTCAAATCCATTCGTATATTATATATCGTCCAAATTGGGATTTTTCTTTAGAGTATTTATTCCTATATATTACTTTTTTCTATTGATCCGCCATTACAGCTACAGTCCCAATTAATAGTCCAATTTCTCTAAAGCATTTTAATGAAATTGTCTATATATTCAACAGTTAACTGCTTTAGATTGTTTCTCTGTTCCACATCATAGCAATCATTTCGTTTCTTCTCTAAAATATCGACGATATACTTCGCATTTAATTGCTCCACATTGATAAAGTTCTCTTTTTTACCAATTAATTCACCAAACAGTTTTAATTTTTCATTCCAGACCAGTCCAATTGCTGGAATATCTAAAGAATACGCAGTAATACAAGCATGTAACCGCGCTCCTATGATAGCTTCAAATCCTGACATTGTATCTGCGAAATCCTTTGAATTTTGTGGACATGGAACATATTTACTACTATTAATCCCTAAACTTTCCAGTAATCTCATTCCAAAATTGTAATCAGAAGTAAGACCATTAGAAAAAAGCTTCCATTTAATCTTTCGTTTCTCAAGTTCCTTTATTATCTCTTGATATAAATTCATTACCTCGTCTTCAGTGTAATTAATTCCGTATTTTACGAAAATATCATTTCTGATTACTCCCAAGCCTATAATATTACTATCTTTCCTATTAATCTGATAACATTCAGGAGTATAAAACGCAGGATCACCAACCAATTCTGTAATAATTAATTTATTTGCTATATACCGTTCATTAAGTAATGATAAATTATCTCTTGCGGTAATAACCTTTACACACGGTCTGTTGATTGCATTTTTAAGTTTTTGGCAACGCAAGTCAGTTGAGCTATAGCCTTCTATCCCCATTGCATTCATCATAACCGGGATACCCTTTTCCTGTGATAGCTTTGTAATCATATCTACTAAATAATTCAATTCCTGGGCCCGGTATTTTATAAACCCGCCACCTGAAAAAACCACAGCATCTGCCGTTTTAAGCTGCTGATCATAATATCTGTACAGCTTTATTTTCCACGAAAAATACTGTATGTAATATAATAACTTTTCCGAAGGCCATACACTTGTAAGAAAATGCTCTAGTTTTCGAATTAAATTAAAACATTTGAATCTAAAGGGTAAATGCACCCTACAGTAGGAATCGTATGGACTCACATCTACAAAGTATGACTCAACTTTGTTTTCGCCCTTCAGTTGAATCAGATAATTCGTAGTTTCTGCGATTATCCGGTCTCCTATATTATTAAAATTATTTAAACCAACTAAAGCAATTCTTTTTTTCATTATTATACCTGCCGCAATTTTCTATTTATTATAATCAGCTGTTGCATAACATACTGTTTCATACCAACAGTAATGATGATGTTTTAGCTTGAAACGATACTCTGGAACGAGCTTTCGCAAATATCTCGGAATTTCCCACAAATCCTCTATTTTATGATAAATAGACAATGCACAAACAGGCTTGTTTTCCTTTATAATTTTTTGTGCTCCTATCAATGCTTCCAATTCACTGCCTTCAATGTCCATTTTGATAAACGTTCCTTCTTTGCCAGCCTGATGATCATCCATTGAAATTATTTCGCCCTCATAAGCTCCGTTCTCAACAACCATAGACTCGGTTTCGGACGAATCATATGTGATTTTTTTATTTTCACTGCCTACTCCATAGTTATAGGCTTCAACTTTACTTGATATATCTTGTGGTAATGCATCTATGTATTTTTTAAGAATGTTATAATTGTTTGCATCTAATTCATAGCAAATATATTTCTTAAAATCAGAATATCCTAAACCTTCTACTAATCTTTTTAGTGAACTGCCTCTATATGCCCCACAGTCAATAATTACTTCATCTTTTCGAACATTACCTGCATTATCTCCAAAAAATTGATTGCCCTGATAAAGATCTGCAAAACTGAACTCTTTCCATTCTTCTGTCCTTGCTACTAAAGAACGAACTTTATAGTATAGTATCTTGTGTGACTCTTCATCCGGGAAAAAGTCAAACGCCTCTGATAAATTATTCCAAAAGGTTGTCTTATCCAACTTTTCAGCCATAAGCGTGTATTTTAAATTAACATACTCTTCTCGCCTTACAATATTAGTCAAACCTGCGTTTACAAGTTGTCGATATATAACATTTGAGTTTGAAATTCCAGCTGTAACAAAGCATAGTACACTGTATTTCATCTCATATAATTCTTGGAGCGATATACATTTTATACCGTCAACTATTTCTTTGCCCCATTTTTCCGGATTACTATCACAGAAAAAGTCCACTTTAACTCCCAGTGGTAATATAGACTTATATGTATCATTTCCTACTTGTCCTGCTCCATAAAAGCAAATTTTATTATTTCCGCTTAAATTCCAGTCAGACCAGGCTTTAATATTATTCTCACGTATCTTTTTTATATCTGAATATCTTTCTTCTACTAATTCATAGGTTTTCGCTTTGTAATCCATATTTTCTCCCTCTATTCATTGTATTGTTTTAGCATCAACTCTTCAAAATCATCCAAATCTGGTACTACCAGCTTTAACTTTGAACAAGGTATATGACTTACTCTTTTTTCTTTTGGCGGCAATTCCATATAATTGGTAAATGCAGTCTTTAAGACTAAGTCATATGTTTTAAGCGCCATAAAATATCTTCCTTCAAATTCCAAGTCCGTCGATGAATAATCCCATGGCAATTCGCCATTCTTAAACTTCCATGCCATATCTATATCAGCAACCTGGTATCCCCATCTTGAACTACTGTTTTTTGAAACTTCATGCGCCATATTGCGGATCAACTGAGTTGGGTTTTCACCAGCCCAGCTTATAACCCAATCGCGATAGCGGAAAACCGCATTGCGCGGGATCCATGAAAGAATCGTATACCATCTGCGCATAAACCAATTCTCATGCAGTTTTTTGCCTACCTTTGACCATAATATCTTTCTGATGGCAAAGCATGAGAAGCAGTGCAGAGGCCTAAGAGTTGGTGAATCCGGAACGGTATCGCTGCATATGATGTCAACAAAGATACCTGTTTTTTGATTCAGGTGTTCATGCCCTGCTCGTTGAAAAACCGTATCCTTCCTTAAAACCCGTGCATAATTCCAGCGGTAATTGGGATCTGTTCTCCACTCCTGTAAAAAAAACCTGGATTCATCCAGTTCCTTTTTACAAACCTCGAAGAAATTGCTATATGCAGACCTGCTCATAGATATGTCAACATCCGGGTCCCATGGAATGAATCCCTTATGCCTCACTGCCCCTAACAACGTTCCGCCTATAAGTCTGTAATTTATATGATGCTTTCTACATATGCTATCGATTTCAACCAATATTTCCAATTGTATCAACTGAATCTGTCTTCTTGTTCCGGAACCAATTTCAATTACTTTTTCTATTCTTTTCTCTTTCATATTACCCCGCACACCTACTTGTTATCGGTATATTTTATATATTCATCATCTATAACGCTCATGTCTACAGCATTGTCTTCCATGCTCCATGCGATATCCTTCCGAATTACCCTCGCAGGGTTTCCTGCTATAATGCAATTGTTAGGATAAGTTTTTTTAACAAAACTGCCTGCTCCAACAACACTCCCATTACCTATATCAGCACCATACATGATTGTCGCTCTTGCTCCCACCCATACATGATCACCAAGAATTACTTTTCTATCATAGTTCGATTCAGAATCTGAATTTATATTTTTGCCGGTATGAATATCAAAAATCGAATGTCCATCATTTGCTCTTATAAAAACATCCCGTGACCATAAACAATCTTTCCCTATCTTGATTTCCGTGTGTAGTCCCGAAACTATCAAATACCCCATTCCAAGCCAATTATTCCGTTCTATCAGTATCTTTGATTCCTTTCCGCAACGTAGAATGCCTCCTCTGGAGAAAATAGTATTTTCGTCAATAACGCAATTGGACTTCGACATACAGTACCAATCTGAATCCTTTTGAATAGTCACATTTTTACCAATTGTCAAACTTGAATCATCATACATATTTATAGTAACATTAGATGCCGCATTAAAATTTTCGTCTACTGTCAATAAACTATTGTATCCATAAAAAAGAACCTTGGCTTTGCCGATATCACCAATAATTTTATTTCCATACCCGTCTCTATATTCTGAGACATTTTCAACTGCTGTAGGAGTATAAGAAAGATATGCAAAATCAGCACTTTTTTCATATCCCCATTCCACTAACTGCTGATAAATCTCATGAAAGTACCTCAACACACATATCACATATATCCTGTCCTTTTGTCCCTTCAGTGAATTAATGGATTGAACCCTTTCATCCCTTATAACATCAGCCTTTGTATCTACATAATATGCCACACTAAGTCCATACTCTGCTTTCAGCTTATCCTCCAAAGTTTTGGAACGATTGCATTTCCCCCAAATTACCAATTGGCGTCCATTGTAATTTTGTAAGGTCAATGAAATTGTCTCCATGATAATGTCAGCTTTCATTTATATCCCCCTCTATTCCTGGCATGTTTTGTCTGCTTTATCTAATTGCGACATTATATACTTATGAATCTTTTCACCGCAAGTTCCGTCGCTATTCGCAACAGAACGTCTTACATCTTCTTCCCTCAATGCTTTATTAGGATCTTCACCCTTCTTAAGCATTGTAAGAAAATTGCCTATCCTAACTCCGTCACCTAAAAAATAACAGGAAAAATGATCAAATAAGCAGATTCTCTCTTCTCTCATAGAGCTCTTTAGATTCAAGGCAAGAACCGGCTTTCCCGTAACCATATACTGTCTCAATAAAGAACTTGTGTCACTTATCAATCCATCTGAATAAGATATTGCCGCATATGCACTGCCCAATTTATCTATGACAGCATTTTCACTATTAGCAATATCATTGGTTAGTTTCTTGAATCTTTCCATATACTGAGGTCTCATAGATTTGATAGTTGCCTCCAGCAATGGATGTGGCCGCCATATTAACCCAATTCCTTCGGTATATATTATCTGCCGTACGAATCTTTCGAATCTTTCCATATAAGTTTCTAATACGAGCATGGATCCAATACTAGTATTATATAATACTATCTTTTTACCGCTTAGCTTTTCTTTCCATTCATCAGGGACCTCTGGTGGATTTTTCATTGCATTAATAACTGCATCAATTTTCGGCGAACCCAACGCAGCTATTTTTTTTGCCGGCATCTCCAAAGATACCATTATTTGTTTCATTAATTCTGACTGTACAATAACTCTGTTACTACTTACTACACCACTAATAATATGTTTTGTTCCGATGTCATCAACATTTTTGTAGGCACCTGCAATGAAATATGGTACATATACCAGCATATTTGTATATTTTATAAGTTCCGACGAATAAAACGCCGGATGTACCGAAGTAACATAGTTATATTGATCATAAGGATTATGAAAATATATTATATCCGGCTTACAGACACTAAGATTATAATCAGTATATTTCGTTATTGGAACGTAGCCTGGCAGCTGGTCACCCTCATAGTACATTTCACCCAGGCGACGATCTTCTGTCCTGTCATAATATGGAATAGGCATAACATAACATTCACATTCACTATCTTCTTTTGCAGTCATCCATATACTTTCCATAGAATCCCACATTGAAGCTTTGTATGGCAGAAAAACTATTTCTTTCTTGCAGCTGATTGCATTTATACCTGCTTCGATGCTATTATGATAGTTCTTAAGAATTTCAATGCTTCCAGCTTGATTTTCTCCCATCATCATACTATTATTTACTTGGAATAAAGTCTCACAATAATTTCCAATGCATCCTATAATTTCAAGCCCTTCTCCTTCGGATTCTTCAATTGAATTCCCGATATGAATAGCACTTTCCTGACAGGCCGCCAAGATATCCATTGCCTGTTCAATATTATTAGCGTCAATATTTATACTTAATTCTTCATGTGCTTGTCCGATAAGTTCTGCTAGTTCTAATAGCGCTATTTTCTTATATTTTTTCATAGCCTGTCATTCCTCTTTTCATTTACCAAGGCAATTATTCTGCTGATATTGCTTTTTCATACTATCAATCGTGCGTCTGTACATTTCTTTTATACCTAGCTCGGCTTTCCAACCTAATTTCTGCAGCTTAGCCGTATCCAGATTGATTTTCACAGTCGGGTTATATCCGAACTTTTGTATATCCTCTGTAATATCGTATACTACTTTAATTCCGGCCTCAGGGAATTCCTTTGATAACATTTCTGCCATATCTCTGATTGATATGACCGTATCCATATTTGCAACATTATATGCCTGACCTTTTTCACCTTTAAGCAGAATAAATATCAACGCTCTTAAAGCATCCCTGGTATAGCAGTAGCTTCTTACCGTATCTCCTGATGTATGAAGAACGATATTTTTCTTTTCTATTACGCTTCTGGCAAATTGTGCAAAAACTCTGCCATCATCGTATTTAACACCTGCACCGAAGGTCTGTGTTAATCTTGCAATTTTAACAGGCACACCATACTCCTTTTCGTAGGAGATACACAAGCACTCCGCTATCCTCTTTCCTTCAGAATAACTGCTCCGTGAATCTAATATATCAATATATCCGTAATTTTTTTCGGTAACATATTTAAGCGATGGATCTGTGACACCATAAACCTCCAAGGAGGATAAATAGACAAACGCTTTAACGTGCTTATCTTTTGCCAATTCAAGCAAATTTCTGGTACCTTCGAAAACAGTCTGTATAGTTTCAACAGGATAGGTTACAAAATCTTTTGAGCTTGTAACGCTTGCAGTATGAATAATATAATCTATATCTTCAGTTATTTTAACAGGTTTTGTTACATCGCCCAAAATCAGTTTTAAATCAGGATGCTCCAACATATTTCCAAATATAGCTTTTGCTTTTTCCACACTTCTAGCCAAAGCTATTATTTTTATATTTGTATTGTGCAATCTATTGCAACAGGATAATGCTTTCACAAGCTGAGAACCAATAAGACCTGTTGCACCCGTGACTAATACTTTTCTATTATTAAGCTCATTAAAAGGAATATTACTATTTGCAATTAATTCCAAATCGTCTTGTAATATTTCATCATTTGGACTTTCAATACACTCATAAGTCAGCATTTTCCACCTCAAAACCCAAATATCTGAGAGTTTTCTCTTGCTTCATAAATTGCTCTGAAAATATAGTAATCCATTGGAGTGGTTATTTTGATGTTTTCGGGAGGACCTTCAATGGTGTGCAAATTATAGCCATAGTACATCATAAGCGATGCAGAATCAATCATCCCTACCACATTATCTTCATTAGCGCGTTTATGCTCTGTCATAATATCTTTAAGATAAAAGCTCTGTGGGGCTTTTGCAATTCTAGCCACATTCCTGCATGCAATTTCACTGATTTTTTCATTGCCATCTATTGATACTATGGTTTCCTTTGCTTGAGATACTGTTATTGCAGAGCCGTATTTTCTGACCGATTCTATATTTTCTGTAATAAGTTGCTCAGATATAAGCGGCCTAACTCCGTCATGAATTAAAACAATATCATCCTCCGGATTATCACAATCATTGTAAATTGCTTTTAGCCCGTTAAATATAGATTCCTGACCTGTTTGTCCTCCTTCAACGATCCATTTTACCTTTGTAATATTAAATAACTTCAAGTTTTCTTTCAAAGCATTAACCCATTCAGCGATACATACAACAGCTATATTGTCTATTTCATCATGATCCTCAAAATATTCAATTGTATGTATGATTATTGGCTTTCCATGCAAATCTAAAAACTGCTTTGGTTTTGACTTGCTGTTCATTCGTTTTCCAGTTCCGCCTGCAAAAATTAATGCTGTTACCACAATACTCACTCCTCACCTAAAATATTGGATCTGTAAGCTTATAGCTTGAACAAGGTATATGGCTTGTCCTTCCTTCCGGAGGGGGCGGTGTCATATAGTCCCCATAAATTGACTTTAAATACCAATCGTAATCCTTAAAGGCAAAAAACTTATGTCCTTCAAATTCATACTCAACAAGATCATCAAACAGTTTTCTGGGAAAACCATATATATGCCCCTTAGGATGAGGTGAACACATATGGCGAACCAACTCAGATATTGAATTTTTATTACAGCATGCAGCAACCATATCTCTGATTTTAAACATAAAATCTCTGGGAATTAGTGATAGAAGTCCATACCATTTGCGTTTCAAAAAAGACGGGTGCACTTTTCTTCCTGCCTTAGACCAAAGAATCTTCCGGATACAAAAGCACGAAATACAGTGAACTCTTCTGAAAATAAATGAATCCGGGACACTATCCATTGTAAAAATATCAATGAATATACCATTTTTAGCCCCAATATGTTCATGACCTGCACGGATATATTCCGTATTTTTACGTAATATACGTGCATATCCCCAACGGTAATACGGGTCTGTGCGATAATCCTGCAAAAGAAATCTTTCTGAATCAAGTTCAGTTTTACATAATTCAAAAAAACGATTGTATTCATCTCTCATAATTACAATGTCCGCATCAGGATCCCATGGAATGAATCCCTTATGCCTGACAGCGCCTAAAAAAGTTCCCCCATCAATAGAATACTTAATGTCATGCTTTCTACATATCCTATCGAATTCAATTAACATTTCTAAAATTATCATTTGCATTTTTCTAAGGTCTTGAGATGGCATTTCTATGCTTTTTACTGTTTTATACATTTTATAGCGCACTACTTCACCACCTTTTCTTTACCTCAAAACCTCACCTATGATATACTGATATATCTTTTGTCCACAACTTCCATCTGCATTAACGAGGGATTTTTTATAACTCTCCACACATTCTTCACGAAGTTGATCTATTAAGCATTTTTCAGCCATATAGAGAGTGGGAATTTTTTCTTCATTGTACTCTTTAAGTCCTCCATTTTACCTGACTCTCCCATTTTTTCACAAGCATCATATATTTTCTCATATATATAGTACTCATCTTTGAATCCTAATGCAGCAGAATAGCATTCCAGAGCATCAGCAGCCTTATTCCGAATTGAATAGGCATCTCCCAGTATGATATAATTCTCCATGCAGTTAGGATATTTTTCTATATTCATGGTTAGAAGATCCATAGCTGTATCAGTATACCCATTTGACAACAGCATTGATGCCAGCTTGACTTGAGTCTCTATTGAACACTGCAGTAAAACTGCAGAAATATATTCAAACTGCTCAAATTCATCGATATGGAGCAAATACTCGCCAATTTTAAGAAGCAACTTTTCTACTTCCATAGTCAGGCTGAATTCCCCAATGGTCTCATTTAGCAATATTTCACTGATAGATTTCCATTCCTTATTGCTGAAATTTGAACTGGCTTTAAGCTTATCCAAAAGCAGTCTGTCTTTACTGAGCAAGCATAGCACAGCTGCATCCAGGATATTGAGCTGAGGTATAACATCAATTTTCTCCCATTCTTCAAGAGATTTGTCAAACTGCTTATCCAAAATAAATGCAACAGCTCTTACGTCGTATAAATGTTCATCTTGGAACGCAAACCCGAATTTGTTCATCAGTGGGTATCTTAACTCATATAATGAGTAAATCAGTGCTTTTAATTCTTCTACAGTATCTATAATATAAATCTTACTTAGATGCTCTTTTACCTGATCAGGTTGTATGCCTGCGCACTGCATAAGCTTCAGATATTTAGAAAGCGCCGGTGTAAAGCTTTTTTTTAGTAGTACTGCTTTGTATGCTTCATCAAATGCATCTCCAATTTTCCCCATCTTATCATATACTATTGCAAGCTGATAATTAGCCATATAGCTTCCCATACCTTCAACAGTTACAATATCAACCTTTTCACCTATCTCCAAGCATTTCTTGAACTCTATCTCAGCATCCTTTAGATACCCGCTATTTAGAAATAAAACTCCCAAAGGATAATGCAAATCTGCATATTGAGGAAAAACCTTTATAGCATCCAATAAAAGCGTGATAGCTTCCTCTGTTCTATCTAGTAGACATAGACATTCCCCTGTACGAACTATCAAACTCTTCAGATATGCTTGACCTTCACTTAGTGGATACGACTTCTTAAACATATCCAAGGCTTTATCATAGTTTTCCTCACTCACATAGACAAGACCCATGTTGTAATAGCTGTATCCCGTGGGGTTATCCTCCAATTCTTTAACCATGATGTCATAGTTTCTCTTTTTCTTGCCTTTATCTGCAATGACCTCGGGTAAGTAACCCACATGGTTAATCACTATGTTGGATTCTGCTCCTATATAGTTAGTACCTCCGTCATACGCGGATAAATGCTCATGAAGCTTGCCACTGTATCTAAGTCCGATTCCAGATTTGAAAAGCCTGATATTCTGATTAAAGACAATCCGTCCCTCACTTTGATAATTTTTTATTAGCAGCTTATAATAATCCCTTTTCTGCACTAAATCATTTTCAAGACTGGCACTATCATCAAGATATTCATCTGCATCCAATACAAGTATATATTCTGATTTTGCTTCGCTGATTGAATAATTGCGAGCAGCTGCAAAATCATTTATCCACTCGAAGCGGCTTATAATAGCACCATACTTTTGGGCAATTTCAATAGTTCTATCTGTAGAGCCTGTATCAGCTATAATAATTTCATCAACTTTTCCCTGCACACTTTTTAGACATCTATCTAGATATTTCTCCTCATTTTTAACTATCATACATAACGATATAGTATTCTTTTGCATTAGCAAGTCTCCTTAGCAATAAAAAATAATTATATATCTAATATATCGACTTATTACGACAGGTTCTTTAGAAGTGCGAGTGTCAAAAAATAAAGAAGACCCTGGAAAATCCAAGGTCTTTTGAGAATTAACTATCTCAGAAGCTGCAGCACTCCCTGTGGAGCCTGGTTAGCTTGAGCAAGCATTGCCTGAGCAGCCTGCTGGAGTATGTTGTTCTTTGTGAACTTCATCATTTCATCTGCCATGTCTACATCACGAATACGTGATTCAGATGCTGTAAGGTTTTCTCTAGTAGCGCTCATGTTGTTGTACATATGTTCAAGTCTGTTCTGGTCTGCTCCATATGTAGCCCTAATTGTGTTTACTGCACCAATATTGGCATCTATGGTAGCCACCAGGTCTGCTGCACCAATTACAGGAGCACTTATTCCAGCGATTACTAATGCATCACCGCCATCTTGACCCATAGCGATAGTAGCACCAGTAGTCATATCTACACCATTGAATTTAGTATTTGTAAAAATGTTATTTGCAGCAGATGCAAGTGCTGTTGCTTCAAGAAGAATATTAGCCTTATCATTTCCTTCATAAGTGCCGTTTAAGTTCTGAACAGCCAGTTCCTTCATTCTTCCGAGCATATCAGATACTTCATTTAATGCACCTTCAAAAGTCTGTACTAAAGATATACCATCCTGAGCATTTCTCTGAGCCTGACCAAGACCTCTGATCTGGCCTCTCATTTTTTCTGATATGGACAAACCTGCTGCATCATCAGCAGCTCTGTTGATTCTGAGACCTGATGAAAGTTTCTCCATTGACTTTGATGAATTCAAGCTGTTTGCACCCAACTGTCGATGTGTGTTCATGGCCATAATGTTATTGTTTATTCTCATTTTATTTTCCTCCTTGAATTTTTTATTATCGGAATCCTTTCCGACATTTATTTGCAAACACTACATTCACTCTTCCATGGGCCCTATGGTTGAAGAAGGCAGTATATTGCTTCTAGTAAATATATCGACCTGTAACTAATAAACTTTAGCATTTTTAAATAAATTTTTACTTTTTTCTCTAAAATAATTACCAATTCATAAAAAAAAAGAACATGTATAGCGGCGAATTTAGTCGCTTTACATGCCTTTATCTATTTCTCATTTTTTATTATACTGGCCAATTCGTTGATATCAACCTTGACTGTAAGGTTGGACTTGACATTCTCATCCTGAATCTCTTCTATGAGCTCCTTACGGAAGATTTTCAAGCTCTTTGGAGCAATTATACCTATCTTTACCTTATCCTCAGACATATCCGTAATAATTATTTCTATATCGTCACCTATCATTATGGATTGGTTCTTCTTCCTTGAGAGTACTAACAAGAGGCATCAG
Source organism: Clostridia bacterium (assembly GCA_035628995.1). NCBI lineage: Bacteria > Bacillati > Bacillota > Clostridia > Clostridia bacterium. The sequence continues at coordinate 213,720 of DASPIR010000033.1, forward strand.
CCTCCTTTACTATTCTGTGTTTGATTGAATATCTTTCATCATCTAAAACTTCCTGCAATGCTTTTCTATTCTTCACATTGACTACCAGGGGGGCTTTCATGTTTGCTGTCATTTGCTTTATGTCTTCCGGTATCGTTACTATTGAATATAGCATTACATCCTTATCTTCTTCAAGCTCAAGCTTCTTCACTGAATCAGCACTGATATCCATGCTGTAGTCAGGTATTATAAAGAAGGGAGATGTGATTATGAAACATACGTTTATATCATCTATTGCCTGCAGATAGTTGAAATGCTCATTTTTATTGTCATGCACCATAAGGTATTCCTTCAAATCCGGAAAACCCAGTATATTATCCTCAAAGGATATTATATCCTTTTCGTCTGCTTCCAATTCACCGAAAAACTTTGTGTTTACCTTCATCTTGACACCTCTTTCATACTTTTGTATCAATCTTATTATCAGTAGCTTTTATGCTGATGCTTGGCTCCTGCCAAAGTACCGCCCCTGACCTCTATTTCCCGCCTGCTCCCAGGCATATGACCACCCTACCTTAAAAAGTCAATAAGCGATGGTTGTATTATTCTAGCTCCAGTTGAAAGGGAAGCCTGATAGACATTCTCTTCCATTTTTATGTTCATTATGACTTCTGCCATATCAGCATCTTCATTTTTCGAAAGAAGTCCCTTCAAGTTGAGCGTATCATCCAATATCCTGTTAGTAGTAAGCTCAACTCTGTTCGATTTTACCCCTATCTCTGCTCTTATTGCATTAATATTAGATGCTTGATTCTCGATTCTTGATATGGCATTGCTTATACCCGGAGTATTATTAGCTGTAAGATCCGTTATCAATTGGTTGAATATAGCTATTAGCTGTGAGTCGTCCCCTGGATCTATCCTGGATACGGATTTTTGATTGTTGGTCATACCCAACAATGTAACATCCAGACCTACTGATTGGATAGTAAGATCATTATCCGACTCGAAAATAAGCTTATTATCCTTGATAGAAACAATTACATGTGGATCCTCCAAATCAGTGCCCACCAGTTGAGCCGTTATTGCATCCTCCATATCAGTTAAGCTGGTAAAAGGCCCCGTAATACTTATTGTCGCACTATCAGAACCATTTATCAGTGTAAAACTGCCCGTGGCATTCAGCGGGTCTGTTAATGTAGCATTTATATATTTACCCTTCATGCTTTGCTGTGGCTCCAGTGTATTTGCAGTCATCAAATCCAGGTCTCCAACACCGGAGTATAGCCCAAATGATCTTTGACCTACTGAGTTCATGCCTATTTTATCTCCCATGCCTATATTGACCTCTATAACCTCATCAAGGGTTAAACTGCTTGCCCCGCCAAAGTCGTACTTGCCATCGGTCGTAAAAAGCGGTTTATCAGTCTTAAACCCTGAGAATATATAACTGCCTGCATAGTTTGTATTTCCTATTTGTATAAGCTGATTTCTGAGTTGGGTTATTTCACCAGCTATGGTATTTCTCTCATCTATGGAATTCGTCTCACTAGCGGCCTGTATAGCGAGCTCACTCGCCCTTTGGAGTACCGTATTGATATTGCCTATAGCCATTTCTGTCGTATCCATCCATGACTGCGTATCATCTGCGTTCCTCCTGTACTGTTCCATGGTCGCCACTTCAGTATTAAGCCTCAAACTCCTGGATACCCCTATGGGGTCATCAGAAGGACGTGAAAACTTCTTACCACTGGCCATCTGCTCCTGCATCTTTTCCATTCTGCTCAAGTTCCTGGTAAGATTTCTCATCATATTATTTGCCATCATGGTATTTGTAACTCTCATGATATCACCTCACTACCTTCCTACTAATCCAAGTCTGTTCACTGTGGTATCCATTATCGCATCCAATGTTGTAATCATTCTGGCTGACGCATTATATGACTGCTGGAACTTCACCATATTGGTCATCTCCTCATCCAGAGACACTCCTGACTCTGAGAGGCGTCGATTCTCCGTCTGATCTACCAGAACCTGTGAGTTTGTACTCATCCTTTTGGCCTGGCTGCTGTCAACTGCCAATGCTGACAGTAAAGACTTTATATAGTCATCTGGCGTCCCCTTTACTGATGGAAACATTGTTGTACTCTTACGCAGCGCTATCAATAAATTGACGTTGCCATTATCACTCTCTCCATCGTTAAGAGCTGCTGCTGCTATCTTGTTTGAGTTGGTTAATATGTCAGGATCCACTTTGAAGTTGACGCTATTTACTGAAGGAGTCCCCGATTCATCGAAGAAATCAGTTCCCTGATTCCCCTCAGAGTCTACTCCCTGATTGTGCTGTTCATTGAAGCTGCTAGCGAAACTACTAGCAAATTCATTCAGTTTGCTCAGATAGTATGGAAGTCCCCTATAGTTAAAACCAGTTCCGTTACCATCTCTTACATCCAGCATACCCTTGAGCTCTCCACCTTCTATATTAACCTTCTGATCCTGCACCCCATCCCATACCACATCACTAATTTTACCGCCACCGATATCAGATATTCCAGGGACGCTCTTATCCTGGGTGGTTAGCTTATTGTAGCTTATATGATTTACGAGGGTTATACCCCCTATTTTCACATCCATATAGTTGTTTCCATTTGGCCCTGGCATCTCAGATACTGTAATATTTACGATTGAGGAAAGCTTATCTAACAGAACATTTCTCTGATCTCTAAGGTCATTTGCCTTGGTTCCATTCAGTTCAAAACCGAAAATATGCTTGTTCAGGTTGGCAATCTGCTCTGACAGTGAGTTTACTTCACTGACCTTGTTCTTTATAGAGAAGTTTTGATCTTTAATTGCATTTAGCAATTCCTGTCCGTTCCTATTTATTGAAACAGTGAGTACATTGGCCTTTTCCAGCACTGCTACCCTGCAGGTGTCGTCTCCCGGTTTTTTCGAAAGCTCTTCAAGTGAGGTAAAGAACTCATCCATAACTTTCCGTATTCCTGTTTCCGATGGTTCATTGAATATACCTTCTATCTGCCTAAGGCTTTCTTGCTTTATGCTCCACTCCTGGTAAGTCTTGTTTTGCCCCCAATATTTCTGGTCAAGGTAGCTGCTTCTCATTCTGATTATATCGTAGGCTTCTACACCTGTACCTACAACTCCCGTGGGGTCTCCATAAGTAGGCATAGTAGCCCTTTGAAGGGATGACTGTCTTGAATACCCTTCTGTATTTGAATTTGAAATGTTATGACTGGTGACATCCAGAGACCTTTGGCTGGCAAAGAGCCCTGATGTCGCAATATTAAAGGTTCCAAATGTGGTTCTCATGCCTTAATCACTACCTTCCGACCAACCCTATTTTATTAACTATTATCTCAAGCATCTCATCCATTGCGTTTACTATTCTTGCAGCTGCATTATATGAATGTTCGTATTTAATGAGGTTGCTCATCTCTTCGTCCATTGAAACAGCAGACACAGACTGTCTGCGATATTCTATCTGGTCAACCAGAAGCTTCTGCGCATCAACTGCAGTAGATGCTTCCTGCCCTATATTTCCCAAACTGGAAATGAGATTTCTGTAGAATTCGTCATAATTGAACTTTCTGTTTGCCGGAGCTGTCTCATAACCATCATCCGAAAAATAATCGCCCAGCCTTAAATCTGAAATTTTCAATGCTATCCTGTTGTCCTCATAGTTAGATGCCTCTTCAGCGGAGGCAATATTATCAAAATCATTCAGTTCCGGGTTGAAGGCTATCGTTTCCAGATCTATGTTGTTTGCCGTACCATTCAGCCCATTTATGAAAAAATTCCTTTGGACATTATCTTTTACTCCGTACCCGGTTATATGTATTGCATTAACTTCTGCTGCTATACCCTTTACAAACTCATTCAGCTTTTCTCTATAGCCCTTTACCACTGTATCCCTTGCCTCTACCAATGATTTTATGCTTCCTCCGGAGAGTTCAAGCTTTTCATTGCTGCCCTTCCAAGTGAGCTGTACAAATCCACTGTTACTAGTGTCGGGTACAGTCCCTATCTGTTCATATCTGCTGCCCTCAACCAACATTCTCCCTTCCAGAGAAATATTAATTGTGCTTCCTTCCATGACTTGTAACTTAGTCTTCTTGGCAAGCTCGTCTATGAGGTAATTTCTCTGATCCCTAAGGTCATTTGCTGTGACTCCATGGGATTCTATCTTGCTTATCTCAAGGTTCAGTCCTGCAATATCTTTGGCTATATCGTTTATTTTATTTATATTCTCAATAATTTCCTTGTCCTTGCTTTTTCTGAAGTTAACCATCAGACTGTCCATATTCTTTACAGTCTCCACTAAGGCAATGGCGTTCTCTTTAACCATTGACCTGGCAACCAAACCTCCTGTGGGTTTGGAAAGCTGTTCCCATGAATTCCAGAAATTGTTCATTGCTGCCTGAAGCCCATCCTCCGAATTAACACCGAATACTGTCTCAAGCTCTTCAATGCTTGAAAACCTTGACTCCCAATAGCCCAGCTCAGTGCTTTCCTTCTTGAATTTCTTATCCAGGAATTCATCTCTGTACTGCCTTATTTCCTGAACATCAACACCATAGCCCAACTGCAATGAATTACCATTGCCGGACTGTCCAAGCTTCTGATAAAAAGCCGATGAATTGGATATCATCTGCCTCGTGTATCCAGGAGTATTCACATTACTTATATTATGACCAGTAACATCCAATGCTCTCTGGTTTGCAAAAACTGCAGATATTCCTATTCCCAATCCTCTAAATGCTGATGACATATAACCACACCCCTAAACCTTTGTATCGAAAATGTTCTTTTTATTCTGCTTACTTTTGTTCTTACCGATGTCTCCATATAATGAGCCTGTCTCCATGCCAGCACCGGTGACAATGTTTATTGAATAATCTATATATTCCAAGGACTGCTCAATAAGCTGTCCGTTTACGTCATTTACTGACTTCAGTTCAGAGAATGTCTCCTGAAGCTTGTTTTGAATATCCTCCAGTCCCTTTTTCAGTTCAGGCTGAAGTACCTTCGCCAGCTCGGAAATAGTAAGGTGCGCGCTGTTAAGATTCAATATCCCGCTAAGCTTGGCTACCTCTTCCTCTCTTTTTCTCTCAAGCTGTCCAATATTAAGAATCATGTCCTGCTCAAGCTTGACTATCTTATCCAATTCTGCGACTTTGCCTTCAACGATTATCTTTTTCTTGGATTTTGAAAGTTCAAGCATGTCCGCGTAATAACCATGCTCCTTCTTCAATATGCCGATAACAGCATTCACTTCTTTATCAATATTCATTATAGACATCTCACCCTCTCAGCATTTTGCGAAAAACCTTTTATATTTGAAATTCAGATTTCGCACAAATGTTTCCTTGATTTATTGAATTCGCACATTACCCTATAGAATTACTAAAGTGCGTTCAATATTTGGATAAAAATAGCCACAGCCAGGTTATGGCCTTAAGCTGTGGTTATTTTCATACTTTAATATTAAACTTGCGAGCTAAAAGCTTATCTGCTATACCTTTGCTGTCTACTTCGTAAGTGTCGTTGTCAAGTCTGTCCTTAATTGGAGCAATTACTTCTTCTCTAATGTCCGGTATGTCCCTGGCAGCCTTTGCAGCCTTCATAACCAGCTGAAAATCCATAGCTTCCTTGGATATTTGTACTTCATCCTTTTTCCCTTTAACCTGTGAAGCCCCATGAATATCCTTTTTGGACTCCACCTTCTGATTATTGTAGACTCCGCCTACGCCGCCAATTTTATTAATATTGAATCCCATGTTAACACCCCGTTTTGTATTTCTTGTTTCAATTATTTTATCGGTATTACTTATATATTAGTTTAGTGTTTTTTACGAAAAAAAAAGCAGCTTTATGCTGCTTATTGATCTTTTCTTCTTGTAGCTGTATACATTCTCTCTTTATCTGCCCTAATCTGCGGCTGCGGCTTTGGCTCTTTCTTGTCTAATCCAAATTCCCTCTTGAAGTCTTTATTTATTTCCCCCTTGCAATTCTCACAGAATCTGCCGGAATTTATTGCTCTTCCGCACCTTTCACATTCCAAAAGAAGATTGCTGTTTTCAGATCTAATTTCTAGTCTTTCCTCTCTAAGGAACCTCATTATTTTCTCAACAGAAACCTCTGTTTCATTTGATACCTCTGATATAGTGGCTCCGGGATTGTCATACACATATTCCTTTACCACCTTGAATTCATTTTCTTCTGTCGCTATACAATTGCCGCAAATAGGTCTTCCTAAACAGGTGAATATTTTCCCGCATCTGGGGCAATTCCTTATTTCCGCCATAAATAGACCTCCCTTTAACAGTGACTAATTTATCATCTGGACAGGCGAACACTGTTCACCCCTACGATTTATGTATTACTGCCTGTAGCGGCAGTTATAACGTATATGTTCCTCGCTCCGAATTCCCTAAGTACTCTGCTGCATTCATTCACAGTGCTTCCAGTAGTATATATGTCATCAACTAACAGAATACTCTTATTTTTATCATTATTATACAATAATTTTATTGAAAATGCATCAACTATATTCAAATACCGCTGGGCTTTGTCCAGGTTGTACTGCACCTTTGTCTCCTTCGTTCTTAAAAGGCAGTCCGATACCGGTTTTCTGAGCCTTCCAGCCAGTTCCCGCGCTATAAAAAGCGACTGATTGAAGCCTCTCGTTCTGAGCTTGTTCTCATGTATAGGCACTGGTACAATTGCATCTATTGACAGCACTTCATTCCTCAATCTCTCTTCCATTAAACCTGCAATTACCTTCGAAAGCTGCGTTTTCCCTTCATATTTGAACTTATGTATGAGCTCCTTCCCCATCCCGCTATATGCAAAGCAGGAATAAGCTCTGTCATAATGAAAAATTCCGTCTCTGCAATCGGGACAGATGCTTTTGGGGTATTTCTCATTAAGCTGTTTACCGCAGTGAAGACATGTGACTCCCTGGAGATAATCCAATGATGCCATACATATATCGCAAGGGTTGACCGTCCCGACGCTCCCACATATATCACACTTTGGCTTTGAAGGATATAATAGGTCAATTACATATCTTAACATAGCATCACCTGCCCTAGAAGAAGTTTAATTTATCAAGCCTTCCCCGTAGTCCTGAATGACGTGTTGTTATATGGTTGTTTTTAATCATCTGCTGAAGAAACCGTTCCTTCCCAACAAGCACTACCATGCTTTTTGCTCTTGTCAGTCCCGTATAGAGGAGGTTCCTTGTCATAAGCATCGGGGGCCCGAAGGTTAACGGCATTACAAGAACCGGGAACTCTGAGCCTTGGCTTTTATGAACCGTCAAAGCGTATGCATGCTCCAGCTCATCCAGCATGGTAAAATCATATCTGACCATTCTTTCTCTGTCAAATATCACTTCGATATACTGTTCCTCGTTATCTATCTCTATAATGGTGCCCAGGTCTCCGTTGAAAACTCCCTCCCCTTCCTTTTCAAAGTTGTTGATGCTTTGCCATTTCATTTTGTAGTTGTTCTTTATCTGCATTACTTTGTCTCCAACCCTAAAAACAGCTTCTCTGTGAGGTTTCTCAGCCTTATCATGCCCCTTAGGGTTTAGAGCCTTCTGCAGCTCCTGATTCAAGTTCAATACCCCGCACACGCCTTTCTTCATTGGGGAAAGCACCTGAATTCCTTCACAAAAATCCAGCCCTGTATATTTGGGAAGCCTTTCTGTGCAAAGCTCAATTATTGTGGAGACAATATCTTCCTGGCTCTCTTGCCTTATAAGAAAGAAATCCCCGTTTTTAGAGCTTATTATCGGAGGCTCACCCCTATTTATCCTGTGGGCATTGACAACAATCATACTGCTCTCAGCCTGTCTGAATATCTCATCCAATCTTACTACCGGCAGTACTCCGCTTTCTATAATATCCTTCAACACATTCCCCGGACCCACGGAAGGGAGCTGATCAACATCACCTACCAAAATGACCCTGGTTCCTTCCGCTATAGCACCCAAAAGGTTGTTCATAAGCAGTATGTCAATCATTGATACCTCATCAACTATTATTACATCGCATTCCAACGGTGACTCTTCATTCTTCTGGAAGAACATTTCCTCATCGCTGTCCCCGTACCCGAATTCCAGAAGCCTGTGGATGGTCTTAGCATCCCTTCCCGTTGCCTCCTGCATCCTTTTCGCTGCTCTCCCTGTAGGCGCAGCAAGCAGCACATTAAGTCCCTGCTTTTCAAAAAGACTTATTATTGTTTTGATGGTTGTGGTTTTCCCCGTGCCCGGCCCCCCCGTTATCACCAGTATCCCCTGAGTCAAGGCCTCCCGCACTGCAGTTTTTTGCTTGTCTGCCAATTCTATTCCTTCTGACCTTTCAACCGCTGATATCTCACTATCGATATCAACGTCCATAGGGGGAATCTTGAAATATAAAAGCTGCATAAGCCTTCTCGCAGTACCTGATTCTGCCTTGAAGAAAGGAACTGCGTATACACCTCTTATGTCTCCGATATTCTCAACAACCAGTTTTTTATCTATGAAAAGCTTGACTATTGTGTCCTCAACAAAGGTTTCGTCAACGCCAAGCAATGCTGCTGCAGATCTTACAAGCTCCTCCTGGGGTACAAAGGTATGTCCATTTGCATGATATTGGTTCAGAACATATCTCGTGCCTGATGCAGTGCGATATTCTGAGGATTGTGAGACTCCCATGCTCAGCGCTACCTTGTCTGCCATTTTGAAGCCTATACCGAATATGTCATCTGCGAGCTTGTAGGGGTTCTCCTTTATCTCTTTTATGGTATTGACCCCATAGTTCTTATATATCCTGACTGCATAAGCAGGTCCTATGCCATATTGCTCAAGAAACATCATTATATCCTTCAGTTCCTTCTGCTCCTCAAAGGCTTCAAATATTGCCGCTGCCTTCTTTTCTCCTATTCCCTCCACCTCTGTGAGTCGGTCGGGATTATATTGTATAATTTCAAGAGTATCCAGCCCAAACTTATCTACCAGCTTTTTAGCTGTATGTGCACCTATCCCCGGAATCAAACCTGAGGCAAGATACTTTTCTATTCCATTAACAGTTGCAGGAGTAACTGCAGTATAGGTCTCCACCTTGAACTGATTGCCATAATCAGGGTGCTGCACCCACTTTCCATATGCCTTTATGGTTTCACCAATATTCAAGAAGGAAAAGTATCCTACCAATGTAAGCAGCTCTTTATCCCGCTCCAGCTCCAATACTGTGTACCCGTTCTGCTCATTTCTGAACACAACATCATATATCGTTCCTTGAACTTCATCCATCCTTAGCACCTCGAAAAGAATCTACGAATACTTGTTCTTTTTATTATAGCACATTCAAGTATAGGGTGCGATATTAGGGTCAGGGGAACGGGTACCACTGAACACACGGATGTTTCACGGAATTCCAACGGAATTACACGGTTAACTTTTATAGAATATATAGCCGCATTAGTGAATTTTGACACTTACTTCATTATCGAATACTATATATGTTTTAGAATATTTTCCCCACCGTGTCTTCCGTGGATTTCAGTGTTTTTCCGCAGGAAATCCGTGGTGCCCGTAACCCCGAAACCTGTAACAAAAGGTGCAGTCCTAGTGAACTGCACCTTCCTATTATATCCCTGCTAATTTTTTAATTTCTTCAGCTTTGTCAGTTTTTTCCCACGGAACATCTATATCCGTTCTTCCCATGTGCCCATATGCCGCCACTTGTTTATATATCGGCCTTCTGAGATCCAGGTTTTTTATTATAGCTGCTGGCCTCAAATCAAATATCTTCATTACTATCGCTGCTATCTCGTCATCTGAAAGCTTTCCGGTTCCAAAGGTCTCAACCAATACTGATACTGGCTTTGCAACACCTATTGCGTAAGCAACCTGCACTTCACATTTAGATGCAAGACCCGCTGCAACCACATTCTTCGCTACATATCTTGCAGCATAGGAAGCAGATCTGTCAACCTTAGTCGGATCCTTGCCGGAGAAGGCTCCTCCTCCATGTCTTGCGTATCCTCCATAAGTATCAACTATTATCTTTCTTCCTGTAAGGCCTGAATCTCCGTGAGGTCCTCCTATTACAAACCTTCCTGTAGGATTAATGTAATACTTGGTCTCCTTGTCCAGCATGCCTTCAGGAACAACAGGCCTTATTACATTTTCAAGTATATCCCTTTCAATGGTATCATGGTCCACCTCTGGACTATGCTGTGAGGAAACAACTATAGTATCTATTCTCACTGGTTTTCCATCATCGTATTCTACAGTAACCTGTGTCTTGCCATCTGGTCTTAAATAGTCGAGGATGCCTTCCTTTCGCACCTTTGAAAGCCGTATTGCCAGTTTGTGCGCCAAGGAAATGGGCATCGGCATAAGCTCAGGGGTTTCATCGCAGGCATACCCGAACATCATACCCTGGTCTCCTGCTCCCGTAGCAGCTATATCCCGCTCTGTCATTTCGCCTTTTTTGGCTTCCAGAGCATTATCGACGCCAAGAGCTATATCTGCAGACTGCTCGTCTATTGCAGTTATTACACCGCAGGTGTCTGCGTCAAAGCCGTATTTTGCTCTTGTATAGCCTATATCCTCAATGGTTTTTCTAACTATTTTCGGAATATCAACATAGCAGTTTGTGGATATCTCTCCCATAACCAATACCAAACCTGTAGTAACCGAAACCTCACATGCCACTCTGCCCATCGGGTCGTTTTCAAGTATGGCATCCAACACTGCGTCAGAAATCTGATCGCATATTTTATCCGGGTGTCCTTCAGTAACAGATTCGGATGTAAATAATTTTCTTATCATAATAAGCCTCCTTCAAATAATTTCTCTTGTTAAGCTGCAAAAAGTAAAAAAACTCCTTCTGACGAAGGAGTTGCGTATTTCTTATTACTCCCTCATCTTTCAGGATCAAATAATTAATCCTGTAGGAATTGGCACCGTACATTTGCCGGTTGCCGGGTTTCATAGGGCCCTTCCCTCCACCTCTCTTGATGAGCTTTTTTGCTATTTAGTTGACAGCTTCATACTATCATAGCGAAAACCCTCTGTCAATATGTACATTTTTATCGAAAAAATCCCTTCATTTTTTGTTCATATTTCAGCCAAAATATATTATAACCAAAAAACTATTTGTTACCCGTTACCGTTTTTTTGCATAAAAAAAAGTCCTTTCGGACTTTTAGATTACAAATGGTGGAGAGAGATGGATTCGAACCATCGAAGTCTGAGACAACAGATTTACAGTCTGCCCCCTTTGGCCACTCGGGAACCTCTCCATGATGGAGCTGGTGATGGGACTCGAACCCGCGACCTGCTGATTACAAGTCAGCTGCTCTACCAATTGAGCTACACCAGCTTATGTTTAATTTTTAATTATCAAAAAGGAATGTAAGTCTTTCTTTCTCCGTAGCCTCCAAGTTACTCCGCAAATGCTACGTATTACATTAAGGAATTTTGGTCTTTGTTTCTCCACTACGTTACGAAAAAAGTTGGTGGGGACAATAGGGCTCGAACCTATGACCCTCTGCTTGTAAGGCAGATGCTCTCCCAGCTGAGCTATGCCCCCATGTAATAATAGTAATGGTGACCCATAGGGGATTCGAACCCCTGTAGCCGCCGTGAAAGGGCGGTGTCTTAACCGCTTGACCAATGGGCCGTATTTAATTTTTTTATGATGGTCGGGGTGACAGGACTTGAACCTGCGGCCCCATGGTCCCAAACCACGTACGCTACCAACTGCGCTACACCCCGACGCGACTTCTCTATTATATAAAATATCGGAGCATCTATCAATAATCAAATTGGGCTGAAAACCACTAAATAGAGAGATTACATCGCTCATTATTTAATATGCTTAATCATAATGCGGATTATTCATAATTATAATACTAATGTTTCAAAAAATCAATAGTTAAACCTGAAATGCGCCTTTACTGACAAGGGTTGCAGCAATCGCTTGATTTACTAGGGATTTGAGCTCCCATTGTATAAAAATGAAGGAAGCCTTTCCAGTTCCTTCACTTTAATACAATGTATGACTATTAGTAGAATAATTGAGCTTGGCCACCAATATATTAATAGTAGCTTAAATGGTCGCAATGCTACTATTAATAGTTGGGAGGTTATGTTTTGATTGAGGGATTCAGCACTCTCGAGGATGTATGTGCGCATTATACAGATGACAGGGCACATCTTAAGATATCTGAGTTTTTAAAACAGTACAGCTGTGATAAATGCATCATACTCTGCATAGGTACCGATAGGTTCATTGGTGACTGCTTGGGGCCATTGACAGGCACTTTACTCAGCAAGCTTAACTTGGCAGTACCTATCCTGGGCACTCTTGAAAGTCCTGTCCATGCTGTCAACCTCAGAAGTACAATATCTCATATTAAAACACACTACAGAGGCTCTAGAGTCATTGCTATAGATGCTTGTCTGGGAACAAGCCAAAGCGTAGGCTATATTCAAGTAAAGGAAGGCAGCATCCAGCCTGGCAGAGGTGTAGGAAAGAGACTCTCACATGTAGGAGATTGTTCTATTGTAGGAATAGTAGATGAAGCAGTAGAATCGGACGACTATGAATATGAAAATTACCTGAGAATCAATAATGTAAGGCTTGGGCTGGTAATGAAAATGTCAGAAACCATTGTAAAAGGAATATATGCTGCCTTTCAGCATTAGGTGCAGGGTTACGAGGTAAGAGGTGAATAGATTAATCAATAAAAAAACGGTGGATTCACCACCGTCTTATTTGTTAATTATCGCAAACATCAGCTCTCCTGAGGCTGCAAGATCGTTGCCTACATAAGCTTCAGCCTTTGCTTTGCCTATGCCCCTTTTGAAGTACAGCATCTCTACTTCCATTCTCAGTGTATCCCCAGGTACAACCTGTTTTCTGAATCTCATACCGTCTATTCCGGTAAACACCGCCAGCTTGCCTTTATGCTCCTCCATCCCCAGTATAGCCACAGCTCCAACCTGAGCCATCGCCTCTACTATAAGCACACCCGGCATTATCGGGTTTCCCGGGAAGTGACCTTGAAAGAAGGGCTCGTTTACCGTAACGTTTTTTATTCCTATGGCTTTTTTGCCATATTCTATCTCAGTAATTTTATCTACCAGCAGGAATGGATACCTGTGGGGTATGATTCCTTGTATATCAATGTTACTTAACATCGTTCTCCTCGCTCTCTTTCTTCATGTTCTTTGACAGCTGCTTATAAAGTACATCACCCAGTCCTGTACCCTGACCCTTTGAGACTTCCTCAGCATACTTATCAAAAAGCATATCCTCATACATTTCTTCAGCAGAGCCGCCATCTACCAGGTCACTCTTCTGAACCGTGTTCCTCATTTGCTTGAACATCATGTTAACAAATATCGCTTCCAGGTCGCTGCATGCCTTCTTTAGCTTTTTTTCATCCTTTTCCTCAATAGCCTTTTCCAAAGCACTCTCGAAATCTCCTTGCTGCGCTTCCTGAACTTTATCCTTTATATTATTATAATCAACTATATTATTACCATTACTAATTGGATTTATCATATAAATACCTCTTATCAGGCGAACAATGTTCGCCCCTACCTTCCTCGTAACCCCGAAACCCCGTAACCTCGTGCCTACCTTCTAAGGTTATTCGCCATTCCCAGCATCTCATCAGCTGTCTGTATGGATTTGGAGTTTATTTCATATGCTCTCTGAGCCTGTATCAGCTTTACCATTTCCTCTACTATCTGTACATTGGAGTACTCCAGATAACCCTGCATTATGGTTCCTCCCGTACCGTCGTTCTGAGTATCGTGCGCTTCACCACTTGCCCCTGTTGCTACATACATGTTTTTCCCAACACTCTCAAGTCCTGCGGGATTTACAAAGCTTGTAATCGAAATGCTCCCCAAATCTTCAGCGGTGCCGTCCTGCCTCTTTACCGAAATCAGCCCTTTTGCATCTATAGTTACATCCTTTACCTCAGAGCCCAGTTCGATATTGCCATTTTCACCCTGAACGTAATAGCCTTCCGAGGTTACAAGGTTGTAGTTCTCTCCGTCTACCGATATCTTGAAGCTTCCGTCCTTTGTATAGTATTCCTTTCCTTCAGGTCCAAGCACTTTGAAAAAGCCCTGACCGTCAATCGCCAAATCGTATGGATTCTCGGTTGCATCCAGGCTTCCTGTGGTAAAAAATTTGGTTGAAGCCGCCGCCATAACTCCGTGACCTACCTGCAGATTTACCGGTTTGCCCTGCCCATCCTTTACCATACCTCTCTCCATTGTCTCATATAGCAAGTCCTTGAATTCCATCCTGGTTTTTTTGTATGAAATCGAGTTAACATTTGCCATGTTGTTCGATATGGTATCAACATTAAGCTGTTGGGCTTGCATTCCTGTACTGGCTGTCCAAAGTGCTCTCATCATAATATATTACCTCCTATAACCTTGCAATTTCATTTACAGCTTTTCCGATAAGCTCGTCATGTATCTTTATCATCTTCTGATTAGCTTCATAAGTGCGCATCATTGTAAGCATATTTACCATTTCCTTCACTGAATTCACATTGGAGCCCTCAAGAAAACTCTGCTGTACCATCCCTGCGATTGCCACGGGCTCTGCTTCAATGTCATCCGCAATTCCAAGAAGACCATTCCCTTCCTTGCGAAGGACCTCATAATCATTGAAATCAACGAGTTTAAGCTTGTCTGCCAGCTGTGAATCTGAATACACTTCACCTTTTTCATTTACCGTCATATTACTTCCTTCTATCTTTATGTATCCGGCTTCTCCGAGCACCTTATAACCTTCCTTGGTCACCAGGTAGGATTCTGAGTCCTTTGTAAAATCACCGCTTCTTGTATATCTTTCACCCTCAGGAGTCTCTACGCAAAAGAAGCCTTTGCCGCTTAAAGCCAAATCAAAACTGTTTCCCGTAGAATACACCGAGCCCTGCTCAAAGTTTGTCCTTACTTCACTGCTGCGTATTCCATAGCTTAACTGCCCTAATGTATTCAATGGGTTTGATACCTTCAGCCTGTCTATTGCTGTACCGCCTGCAAGAACTTGCCCTGCCGCATCCACGGTTACGGCGGCTCCTCCAGTATTTATACGTCCGTTCTGCCCTAATATGTAATTCCCCTGCGGTGTCACAAGGTAGCCTTCCTCGTTTACCCTGAAGGCTATACTCTTGCTTCTACTTATACCTTGGGGCGTTTCTACATTAAAAAAGCCGGAGGGAGTATTCGCGCTATATGTTTCACCGTTATTTCCGCTGCTAATACCCGCTCCCGAAGCTCCTCTGCCGAGCAGATCCTTGTCTATTCTCCCGTTTATCTTGGATATCAGGATCTCCGGAAAGTTATCAGTAACCATGACATCCTTCTTGAATCCTGTAGTATTCACATTTGCTATGTTATTGGCTATCACATCTATTCTTTTTGTCTCAGCAGCCGCAGAGGATGCTGATATATAAAGACCTCTAATCATACTCTCACCTACAAACGTTAAGTATTTTCTACATAATGTTTATCGGTAGGATAATTGGGGAACTTTAGCTACTGCGAAATAATTAGTGACTTTTTTGCTGCGTGCTACGTGCCTCTTGCTTAAAGAATTAACTTCGAAGACTATACAGGCGAACACTGTTCGCCCCTACACCTCGAACCTCGAACCTCGAACTATTTAAAAAGACAGCCTTTCGGCTGTCCATTTTAATAGTTCAATGTTACTATCTTCCTGTTTGCGTTTATGTCCGCATCTTCCAACAGGTCTATATGCTCTAAAGCTTTTCCGGTCCCTATAGCCACGCAGGATATTGCGTCCTGAGCTACATATACCGGTATGCCTGTCCTCTTGCTTATCAGCTTATCGAGGCCATTTAAAAGCGAGCCTCCGCCTGTCATAACTATTCCTCTGTCGCTTATATCAGCAGAAAGCTCCGGTGGTGTCCTCTCAAGCACTGAATGCACAGCATCTGCAATGGCAGAAACCGGTTCGGACAACGCTTCGAGCATCTCATCAGAATTAACTTCTATGGTCTTTGGAAGTCCTGATATAAGATTTCTCCCTCTGACTTCAACCTTAAGCTGCTCATCTCTCGGGAATGCAGTGCCTACATTTATTTTCAACTCTTCAGCAGTTCTTTCTCCGACCATTATATTATGCTTCTTTCTCATATATCTTACTATTGCTTCGTCAAACTTGTCCCCTGCAACCTTGATGGAGGTTGATACAACTATACCGCCAAGTGATATAACCGCTATATCTGTTGTTCCGCCGCCAATATCAATTACCATATTGCCGCTGGCCTTTGATATGTCCAAGCCTGCTCCAATAGCTGATGCGATAGGCTCTTCGATAAGTCTGGTTGTCCTGGCTCCCGCATTATTGGCAGCATCTATAACCGCTCTTTTTTCAACCTCTGTAACGCCGCTCGGGACACATACAACCATCCTTGGCTTGAATATTCTTCTCCTGCCAATGGCTTTGTCTATGAAATATCTAAGCATTTTTTCAGTTATATCATAATCTGAAATAACGCCCTCTCTAAGTGGTCTTATTGCAACAATATTGCCTGGTGTTCTTCCAAGCATCAGCCTTGCATCTTCGCCTACAGCCAATATCTTGTTTGAATTTCTGTCTATTGCAACAACTGAAGGCTCTCTCAATACAATGCCTTTCCCTTTTATGTATACTAAAACACTGGCCGTCCCCAAATCGATGCCTATATCTTGTCCTCCGAACATCTTACTACCTCCATAAAATTTCGATTACAGTATTTGAAGCTAAAGAACGAAAATTATATTGAACGCACAAGAGAATTCATATTGGGCATGGTGCGAATTCAATAAATCTAATGAAATGTTTACGCGAAATTTGAATAAGTACACAAATTGTTTTTCGCGAAACAAATAGCTCGTTAAAAACATGTTTAATCGATTACATATTCTATATAAAATCTAAAATTCCTGCATCAATCGATCATATACGTCAAAAAAGTATTAAAACATCAGGTGCGGGGTACGAGGTACGAGGTGCGAGGATTAAGTAAAGCCTTCGAAGGCTCTCCAATTCCCCGAACCACGAACCACGGACCTCGAACCAGAGCATGTACAGCTTGTCTACTGTAATTATAAAATAAACAATATCAAATAACAAGCTCCAGCAACTATATTGTGCAGCATACCACCATCAGCACATCGATAATTGCCGGAGCCTGAACTTTCATCACTACAGGCTTATGGACTGGTACTTCATCTTGGTTGCCCTTCCGCCTCTTATATGTCTTTCAGCCTTGTTCTGATCCATTATTTCCTTTACCTGGAGTGCAACACTTGGATTTATTCTCGGAAGTCTTTCGGTAACATCTTTATGTACTGTACTTTTGCTTACCCCAAATATCTTAGCCGCATCTCGAACCGTTGTCTTGCTGCTTATTATATATTTCGCAATTTCCAATGCTCTTTCTTCGATATAATCCTTCAATTACTACTACCCCCTTATTGGTGTCTTTTTACATTAATATGCTATTTTTTTGCTAATTAGAACTACTCGTATTTGTTCATTAATTAATGCTTTTTAACATAACAGATTTTCAAGTTATTCAAATGTTAAAAATGCATTACCGTTGTTTAGTGCCTCGACGGCTCTAATAGGGATATACTTTATGAGGCACTATTTCTTTAGCGATTGTTTAGGCAAGTACTTTTTAGGGTCTATGCTCTTGCCTTCCTTAGTAACCTCAAAGTGTAGGTGGGGGTCGTCAGCGATTTCATATAAAGCTGTCTTACCTACACCGCTGATTACATCACCCTTTTTGATGTTCTGATTTATAGTAACCAAATCAAGAGTAGAAAGGTTGCTGTACTTGGTATATACTTTCCCGCCATGGTTTATTATAATAGTCAGGCCAAGCTGGGGATCATTCAAAAGCTCCTCCACCACACCATCCATTGATGCTCTTACTGGACTTCCTTCTTCAGCTTTTATATCAATTCCGGTATGTGTACTCCACTGATCCAGTGTTTTTGAATAGACAAGTACATCTTCTGAAAACTCGGTGTATGCTGTTCCAAATACCGGAACCACCATTGTCTCCATCTTCGGTTCTTCCATTTTTATTGCGGAGATCGCTTTTTCTCCATTGGTTGATTTACTTTCATCCGGATTAGCTGTTTCTTTACTACTTTGTTCATTATTGGTTACCTTTACCGAGCTGCTGTTTGTGACTTCAGTTGCATCTTGGGTTTCTTCACCCACCCCGTCAACCTCATCTTCGATTACTTGAGCTGCAGAATCCATATCAGACCCATCTCCGTATTCTTCGAGGCTCTTCTGAAAGTCCAGCTGTGCCTGCTTATCATCCAGGTAGCTCCTGTACTGTATCAGGCCACCAGCAGTAAGCAAAGCAGCTATCAATAAAACAACAAAGTAAATATACCTATTTTTGAATTCCCTGTTAAATTTCATAATTTACACCTCCGCTTGTATTATTTCCAATAGTTTTTAAAATAATACAAGCAGAAGTCACATTTTTTGTGTTAAAAAACATAATTTTGGGTTCGTATCCATGGTACGGGCGAACAGTGTTCGCCCCTACTCCCTAATTCTACCGGCTGGCATTATAACCGGCCAAATCGTTTATTGATATTATGTCAACTCCCTGATAATAATGTATTACTATATCCCTGTATACCGCACCGTTTTTCGCCATGCCATCTGCGCCATACTGGCTCAGGCCTATGCCGTGCCCATTTCCTACTACTGTGAATACGATTGAACTTTTCCCGACTTTGTAATTGAAATTCGAAGAATTCAAACCCAAAGCATTTCTGACATCCATACCATCGAAGGTTTTATCCCCTACTTTGAGCGCTGTTATTCTTCCACCTTCGCTTCTTTCCAGTATCTTTATCTCATTCTTGATATTCTTTTTGCTTACTTTTACTCCTGGGTCAAGCTTTTTGATGCATTCTATAAACTTGTCAATGCTTACCTCCTGTTGAGCCACATACTTTGGTGAGTCTTCCTCATATTGACTAATAACACTTCGAAGATAAGGCACTTTACTTGACCAGATTTCCTCTGAGTTTTCTGTTTTCCCTCCGCTGGTGGAATGGAATACAGCATCTATGAGCTTATTATCATATACAATTACCTCACCTGCTGTTCCATATACAGCTTCCTTCAACTTATCCAGGCCGCTCTTTACGGTAGCCGGATTTCTGTATGCCTGGCAATGAGCGGAATCAGTACATATTTCCGCTCCCGGATGTTTGCTGCAGCCGCTCCCTCCGAACTGTCTCATTCGGAGCATGGTGTATGTCCTGGCAGCCAGTGCCTGTGCCTTTAGTGCCTCCACATGAAAGCTTGCAGGCATTTCTCCAGCTACGACACCTAATAAGTAGTCCTCAAGATTCATTGTTACCACCTTGTCTATATCACTCATATAGACCTGTATTGATATGTCAGCACCAGGCCTTACATCGTTTTCCAGCTTCTTTTCACTGTCTCTCAGCAAAACCAAGGGAATAGTGAATAATAAAAACATTAGTACTGCAATGGCTGCAGCCAGCTTCCTCAAAAGCTGTCCCCCCTTCCGACGGTAAGTTGACTAAATGTTCACGCGAAATGTATAGTTCTTTAATATATTATTTTAGTGGGGCCATTTATATGCCAGCAAAAAATAAGAAACCCGATGCAACAGCACCGGGTTAGATTATTCCTCTATTCTCGTTATGTTAGCTCCGAGTCCTTTTAATTTTTCCTCAATTCTTATGTATCCTCTGTCTATATGATATATGTCAGATATTTCTGTCCTTCCCTCTGCACAAAGCCCCGCTATTGTCAACGCCGCTCCCGCCCTCAGATCAGTAGCTTTGACCTTTGCGCCGCTCAGTCTGTCACAGCCTTCAATTATTGCGCTGCGTCCATCTACCTTAATCCGTGCTCCCATCAGTTTAAGCTCATTGATATGCATAAATCTGTTTTCAAAAACCGTCTCTGTCGCTATGCTCGTTCCTTTAGACAGACACATTGCTGTCATCATTTGAGACTGCATATCAGTGGGAAAGCCCGGATATGGCATTGTCTTTATATCTACTGAGTTTAATCGTTCAGGTGCTTTTACCCTGATAGCCCTTTCAAACTCAAATACCTCAGCGCCCATTTCTTTAAGCTTTGCAGTTACGGGCTTCAGATGTTCGGGCACCACTCCTTCTACTATGACGTCCCCTCCCGTTGCAGCTGCAGCGACCATGAATGTGCCTGCTTCTATCCTGTCTGGAATAGAAGTATGTTCTGCACCCCTTAGTTCCTTTACGCCTTCGATTCTTACCGTATCTGTGCCCGCACCTTTTATTATTGCTCCCATCTTACTGAGGAAATTTGCAAGATCTACTATCTCCGGTTCCTCCGCCGCATTTTCAATAACTGTTATGCCTTCTGCCAGGCAGCCTGCCATCATTAGGTTCTCAGTTGCCCCTACGCTTGGAAAGTCCAAGTAAATAGTTTCACCTCTAAGCTTTTCAGCATATGCTTCAATATAGCCATGCCCGAGGGTAATATTTGCCCCCATCAAGGAGAACCCCTTAAGGTGCAGGTCTATAGGCCTTGTACCTATAGCACAGCCTCCTGGCAGCGAAATTTTTACCTTGCCGATCCTTGCTAGCATAGGACCCATTATCAGAAAAGATGCCCTCATTTTCCGTATCAACTCATAGGTTGCCTCAAAATTCTTTATGTTTTCCGACTTAATAGTAAGGCTATGGTCTGTCCGTCCTATCTCTGCACCTATAGACCTTACAACCTCTTCCATAATATCAACATCATCGAGATATGGCACTTCCTCCAGCACACAAGTCCCAGGTGTAAGCATGGATGCTGCTATTACAGGGAGTATGGCATTTTTGGCGCTGTGCACCTTGACAGTACCCTTAAGTGCACATCTGTCTTCAATGATTAACTTAATCAAAATTCTGCCTCCCATTGTTCCATCTTGCCTTACCCATATTTTCCTAATACCCCATAGGAATCAACGGCGTACCAATCCATATGTATGTCTTGTCATCATAGGAACTATATCTTATAGCCAGCTGAACATTCACTCTGGCCTGATTAGACATAATGTAGCCGCCTACACTGCTGCTGAAAGCAGAAATGCTTTTCAGTTCTTCGTTTTCGATACCTTCTACCTTTCTTGCATTTATGGACTGAAGCGCAATCCTGGACTTCTTTTCCGCATCCCGCTCCTCCAGTTTTCCTTTATAGGTACCTATTATGCAGCTGCTGAAGTTTATTGAGTCTTCATCCACCTGTATGGCATTTGCTATATTCTGCCTTTCGGCCGCTAAATCCCTATAGCTCTTATCCATGGATGCATCAGCGACAATATAAGTCTCTCCTCCAGCTCCCTGTTTCGCTGATTCTATTGCAATATTATAAGCCTTGTTCCCCTTTGAACCGTAGAATACTATTTTATTCAACTGATCGCTGCTCTCAAGATTCTTGACAGCCGTTGCCTTATCAGGGTTTATGCGTTTTACAATTTTAGCCATTTCAGCTTCAATCTGCTTTGTAGTGAGAAACTTGTCGTTAAGCTTTGTCCAGCAGCTTATTGTGCTTTCCAAAACTTCTGCTCCAGTGCTTTCGAATGAAGTTATAAGTGCTTCCTCTTCTGTAAGTTTCCTGATTGGGTTTGCCACTGCATCAAAGCTTCCAAATGTAAGCAAAATGCAAACAAGCAGTAATAAAACTCTTTTTTTCATATTGATTCCTCCCATTCTTTAAAATTATTGCCCCATGAGAGGATTTATATTCAGTTTAAAGAGAACGAAAAAAGGCGGCAATAAATTGCCGCCTTTTTTTAAAACATTAAATTATTTTATACATCCATTACCTTGAGGCTTCCAGAAATTTTAAGCACTGCTTCAGTTGCATTTATTACTTCTTCAACCGTAGTCTCTGGTGCTATTTCAGTCAGAAGCAGTCCCTCCGGTGTAACCTCAATGACTCCCATATCAGTAACTATAAGGTCTACTTCTCCTTTTGCAGTCAAAGGAAGATTACATTTTTTAAGTATTTTTGGCTCACCCTTTGCTGTGTGTTCCATCGCTATTATAACTTTCTTGGCGCCTGCCACAAGGTCCATAGCTCCGCCCATTCCAGGAACCATCTTGCCCGGAATCATCCAGTTGGCAAGATTCCCCTCCTGATCTACCTGAAGTGCTCCAAGCACTGTTATATCAAGATGTCCACCTCTTATTATCGTAAATGACATAGCACTGTCAAAAAATGCTCCCCCAGGTACCACGCTCGCTGGCTGTCCTCCCGCATTTACAACGTCCGGATCCTCATTGCCCGCCTCAGGAGTTGGCCCCAACCCTACATAACCATTTTCAGACTGAAGCAGTATATCAATCCCCTCCGGGATGTAATTAGCAACTAGTGTAGGCATTCCTATGCCCAAATTGACCAAGTCCCCATCCTTCAGCTCTTTTGCAACTCTCTTGACTATGACTTCTCTTTTTCTATCCTTATCTTGGATCACTTGATTCACTCCTTTACTGTGTTATTACATCCACAAATATTGATGGTGTCATTACATCTGTAGCTTCCAATTCTCCGACTTCTACAAGTTTCTCTGCTTCGACTATAACAACATCAGCTGCTGTAGCGATTAGCGGGTTAAAATTCCTTGTTGCCTTGCTGTAATAAACATTCCCCTTCTTATCTACAATACTGCCTCTGAGAAGGGCAATATCCGCCTTGAGAGGAAGCTCCAGCAGATATTCCTTTCCATCAACAGTTATTTTCTGCTTTCCTTCTTCCACTACCGTACCAACGCCTGTATGAGTAAGTATTCCACCTAATCCTGCACCTGCAGCCCTTACTCTTTCTGCAAGAGTCCCCTGAGGCACCAATTCCACCTCCAGCTCTCCTGCATTCATCTGTCTGCCTGTCTCAGGATTGGTTCCTACATGAGATACTATTACCTTGCTTACCACCCTGTTTACTACCCATTTGCCTACTCCTTTATCAGTAAAGGCTGTATCATTGCAAATAAGTGTAAGGTTCTTGATGCCTTTAGCAATAACGGCATCGACGAGCTTTTCCGGAGTCCCTGCACCCATGAATCCTCCAACGGCTACAATCATACCGTCTTTTATGTAACTCACAGCTTCATCGATAGTTTTTATTTTGTTCACAACTCCACCTCCAAAGTATTATAAATATTGCATAACTTCCAAATTATTTCCGTCGCAAATCCAGTCACATATCTGGGTAATGGATATTGCGGAGACTTTGACACTTATTTAACATATGCAAATTATATGCCAAATATAGTACAACGCAGAATTAGTAGAAATACACCCATTTCCCAATGAGTGTATAAGTTCTTACATGATTTTTTTACAGGGCCATTCCAGTTATAGCCTAAATTTCGGCATCTTATATCCTGACATCTAAGACATTTTAGTATATTTCAAAAGAGTTCCAGCAAGAGCCTAACAGCTTAGGGCAATACCAGAAAGCTGCCGATTATCCGGCACAGGCACTACTCCGGTCGAAAATCCTCCGGTCTGTTCTCTTCAACCCCAAAATGATAAAGCAGGCTATCAATTATCCTGGCTGAAGCATGACCATCACCATATGGATTTACTGCATTGGCCATTTTGAGATATTCCTTTTCATCAGTAAGCAGAGTCTCAGTAAGCTCAAGAATATTCTTTTCATCTACCCCTGCGAGCTTTAGGGTACCAAACTCTATTGCTTCCGGTCTTTCAGTCTCAGTCCTGAGTACCAGCACCGGCTTACCCAAAGAAGGAGCCTCCTCCTGAAGTCCTCCAGAGTCTGTAAGCACCATAAAGCACCTAGCCATAAGATTGTGCATTTCATCCACATCCAGAGGGTCTAAAAGATGTACTCCCGGCATATTGTCCAATATTCCAAAAACAGTCTCTCTGACAGCAGGATTCTTATGCACTGCATATACTATCTCCACATCTTCATGGGTTTCTGCTATAGTCTTAAGAGCTCTGCAAATGTTCTCCAAAGGCTCGCCCAGGTTCTCCCGCCTGTGGGCAGTCACCATTAGAATCCTCTTTTTGTCATAATCAAGCTTCTTTAGTTCTTCTGTATAAAACTCAAAGCTTTTGTTTACTGTAGTTTTTAATGCGTCTATGGCAGTGTTGCCTGTTACATATATGCTTTCTTCCTTGACACCCTCCCTCAAAAGATTCTCCTTTGATGTAGCTGTGGGAGAGAAGTGTATATCCGCCATTGCTCCGGTAAGCTTCCTATTCATTTCCTCCGGGTAAGGAGAATATTTGTTGAAGGTCCTTAAGCCCGCTTCCACATGACCTATCTGAACCTTATTGTAAAAAGCGGCTAATGAACCTACAAAGGTGGTGGTCGTGTCCCCATGAACAAGTATGATGTCAGGCTGCAGCTCCTTTATTACCTTTTCAAGTCCAGCCAGAGCATTTACGGTTATGTCTGTAAGAGTCTGCCTGTCCTTCATTATGTCGAGGTCGAAGTCCGGCTGTATATCGAATATATCCAATACTTGATCAAGCATATCCCTATGCTGTGCAGTAACACATACATATGACTCAAACCGGCTGTCTGCCTTCAACGCTTTTACCAGAGGCGCCATTTTTATAGCCTCCGGTCTTGTCCCGAATATAGATAGTACTTTTATCAAAATCTCAACTCCTTAAAAATAAAGGAACAAAAACCACGGAACACACGGATTTCCCACGGAATCCCACGGTAACTAATATTGTTTATCTGCCGTGAATTCAGTGGATTTCAGTGTCTTCAGTGGTTCCGTCCCTATGTTTCTTTGCAATTAATTTACAAATCTGCTTTATTGCTTCCCTGATCCACCTCTATTAGACCTAAGTGCTTTGCCCCCATAGAGGCCAAGAGAAAAACCGCGAATACCAGTACAAATGCAACCTTCAACGATACCTCAACCAATGCAACCGCACTGAAGCCTAGTACTGCACTTATGCTGTACAGTGTCAGAACAGCCTGCTTTTGACTCATACCTGCTTCCAGAAGCTTATGATGCAAATGTCCCTTGTCCGCTTGCATCATTGACTTTCCGCTTAAAGTTCTTCTTACCATTGCGAATAAGGTGTCGAATATCGGCAGTCCAATTGCAAATATTGGTATCAGAATAGATAGGGCTGCTGCACTTTTAAGTGCACCTGTAACAGAAATAACCGAGAGCATGAAACCTAGAAACAATGCTCCTGAATCCCCCATGAATATCTTTGCCGGGTTGAAGTTATATGGCAGAAAACCAATGGTTGAAGCTGCCAATATCGCTGCCAGGAAAGCTGCCAGCTCTTGCCCCGTACTCATAGCAGCAATCAAAAGGGTAATTGCCGAAATAGCAGAAATCCCTGCTGCCAAACCATCAAGTCCGTCTACCAGATTAATAGCATTTGTTATCCCTACTATCCATATCAAAGTCAAAGGATATGACCATACGCCAAACCTGATAAGCGGAGAATCCGGGAACATAAAAAACAGTGGATTGGTAACAGCATTTATCCTTACTCCGCTGTGTATAACTATAATTGCTGCAATGATCTGAACCAGTAATTTAAACTTTGCTGAAAGCGGTTTTATATCATCAAAGAATCCCAAGGTTACGATTATTGAAGCCCCGATTAAAATACCAAACATCTCAGGCTTGAAGCCGTCTTTATAAAAAAGTGCCGCTATAAAGCCAAGAAAAATTGCCAGGCCTCCCAATCTCGGGGTAGGAAGCTTATGCACTCTCCTGTTATCTTTAGGTACATCTATAGCGCCTACAAGCTTAGCCAGTCTGATCATCAGCGGTGTAGCCGCAAAAGCGACAGACGCAGCGATTATAAGTGCTATAATGTTACTTGTCATTTTATCACTCCCAAGTGCTCTTATTTCCTTAGTAAATCTTTACTCCATAATAAATATTTTACTGCAAGGAAAATTTATTGTCAAATCAACATTTGCAATGGTTTTTGGGTATACACGTTTATTCTTCCCATATAAATCGAAATTAAAACGAATTTTTTAGTATCCCATAAACTCACTTAAAGAATCATCATCTTCAATCCATTTGTTTACCTCATTAGCCCTGTATTTATCTGAAGAGTCTCTGATAATAACTCTTTCAATACCAGAATTTAATATTAACCTTTTACACATCGCGCAAGAATTCGAATTTTCTATATAGTCACCTGATTCCATTTCTTTTCCCACCAGGTATAATGTAGCTCCTATCATATCTCTTCTGCTTGCTGATATTATGCAATTAGCCTCCGCATGTACACTTCTGCATTTCTCATAGTTCTGCCCCCTGGGTATATTTAACTTTTGCCTGATACAATAGCCTAAATCGCTGCAATTCATTCTGCCTCTTGGCGCTCCGCTATAGCCGGTAGATATTATTTCATCGTTTTTTACAATAATAGCTCCATAATTCCTTCTAAGGCATGTCCCTCTCTCTAATACAGTTTCTGCAATATCCAAATAGTAATTGTATTTATCTCTCCTATCCACGCCTTTCACTCCTTTACTGCCATTACTATATTTAATCTACTTTGTACCAAAAAGCCTATCTCCTGCATCACCAAGTCCAGGTACTATGTATCCATGTTCATTAAGCCTCTCATCAACTGCCGCAACATATATCTCTACATCAGGATGGGCTTTGGCAACAGTCTCTATGCCTTCTGGAGCAGCTATCAGGTTTACCAGCTTTATGCTTTTTGCTCCTTTTTCTTTAAGGAAGGATATTGCCGCTGCTGCAGAACCACCGGTAGCCAGCATCGGGTCAAGCACAATAAGATCTCTTTCAGCTACATCAGAAGGAAGCTTGCAGTAATATTCAACGGGTTTCAAGGTTTCAGGATCCCTGTATAGTCCTATATGCCCCACTTTTGCAGCGGGAATCAAGCGCAGCATTCCATCCACCATGCCCAGTCCAGCCCTCAGTATAGGCACTATACCAAGCTTTTTACCTGCGATAACCTTGGATTGGGTTTTGCATATAGGTGTCTCTACCTCTGTATCCTCAACTGTAAGGTTTCTTGTCACTTCATAACCCATGAGCAATGCCAGTTCTTCAACCAGTTCCCTAAACTCCTTCACCCCTGTGTTCTTATCCCTCAGAATTGTAAGCTTATGCTGAATCAGCGGATGATCCATAACTGTAACATTTTTATACTGCTTCACTTTAACTCCTCCTCATATGTATTATTTATTATATTTTTCTTCTATTTTTGCAATTTTTTCTACTCTTCTTCCATGTCGTCCACCCTGGAACTCTGCACTTAGCCATATATCCACTATCATATTTGCCAGTCCCGCTCCGGTAACTCTCTCCCCCAGGGCAAGCACATTGGCATCATTATGTTCTATCGATGCTTTGGCAGAGAAGCAATCCCCGCAGAGGGCTGCTCTTACTCCGGGAACTTTATTTGCTGAAATTGAAATGCCTATGCCAGTTCCACAGCAGATTATTCCTTTGTCATACTCGCCTTTTGCAACTGCTTCTCCTACCGCCTGTCCGATATCGGGATAATCCACTGATTCAGTAGTAAAACAACCCAAGTCAACAAAATCGATATTTTTTTCTCTTAAATGTTTCATTAGTTCATCTTTAAGCAAAAAACCTCCATGGTCGCTTCCAACTGCAATTTTCAAATTAGTGTTCCCCTTTCGCCTTAAACTTTTTAATCAACATTTCTATGTACTTGCTGATTTCATCCCTGCAATTTGTATATATATCTATATCCCCTCCAAAGGGGTCATATATATCTTTATTACCTGCTGCTTCACAATACTCAGTCAGAGTATATATCTTTGAAGCTGCATCAGATCTCAGCTGGAGCAGACGCTTCTTATGCGACGATGTCATAGTCAATATAAGGTCTGCACTGTCAATTATATCATTATCAATAATACTGGAGAAATGCTGGGATAAATCTATGCCTACAGCCTTCAGCGCCTCTGCAGCATTATGTGAGGCCGGCATCCCGGGAAAAGCAGAAGTCCCTGCGGAGCTCACAAAATACTCCCCTGCGAGCCCTTCCTTCTCCAGCGAGTCTCTCATAAGTGCTTCAGCCATGCTGCTTCTGCATGTATTCCCAGTGCAAACGAACAATATCCTTTTCATACCTACACCTCAATAATATTGAAGCCTGCTGCTTTTTTCATCCTGTTCATGACAGCCATGCCCATATGCTTTTCATCCAAAGCTTCTGCAAATATTATGTCTACCCCCAGCTTGTCAAACTCCCTAAGCTTTTCGAATATATTAGACGCTATAACCTCTGTTTTTGTTCTGCTTCCGAGGGAAAGCACATTGCAGTCCTTGTAATAGCTCTCGGTCTCATCAGAGGCCAGCACTCCAACCTTCAAGCCTTTGCCCGCATTCTCGCTTACAAGTTCCTGTATCTTCTTCTTTAAGCTTTCCAGTTCCCCCTTGACAATAATCATATCGGCCTCGGGAGCATAGTGGGTGTACTTCATACCCGGAGCCTTCGGCACTTCTGTCTCTCCTACTCTTCCCCGATTAATCCTCACAGGTCCAAGTACGCCTTCAAGCTCTTCCAAGGTCACGCCTCCCGGTCTTAGCACCACAGGCATTTCTCCTGAAAGATCCAAAATCGTTGACTCTACCCCTATGCGGCTTTTGCTGCCGCAAAGTATCATATCGACCTTGCCCTGCATATCATCAATAACATGCTCAGGCAGTGTGGGGCTTGGCTTGCCTGAAATATTGGCGCTGGGTGCTGCAATAGGCAGTTCACTTCTGCTAATAAGCTCCAAAGCAATTTTGTTATCAGGCATCCTTACTGCGACAGTATCCAACCCCGCTGTCACCTCATAGGGTACCTTTCTGGACTTCTTAAAAATCAGCGTAAGAGGTCCCGGCCAGTATTTCTCAATGAGCAGCTTGGCTTCATCACTAAGAGGACTCCCGATAAGATATAGAAGCATATTCATATTAGAAATATGTACAATCAGGGGATTGTCATTAGGTCTTCCTTTGGCGCTGAATATCCCGTTGACGGCTTCCCCGGACATGGCATTAGCTCCCAGGCCGTATACCGTTTCGGTAGGAAATACCACAGTGCCGTTATTCCTAATTATCTCTGCAGCCTTTTCAATTATATCAGAATCAATATTGCTTTCCTCCAGAATAAAAATTTTTGTATTCAAAATGACTCCTCCAAAAAAATGACTATTATAGTTACAATAGTATTATTAGTCACACTGTTAATATTTAGTCTCTAGTTAACAGTAAGATAAAGTAACGAGTAACACTGAATACACGGCTGGGTAGAAAACAGATCTGTGTTATACGTTCCCATACCTCATATCTCGTACCTATAAAAAAGCCGTGCTATTATGTCCAAATACATAATAACACAGCAAAATATCATATACAACTTTCAGAATACTATTCGGCAATGTGAATTTTTATATTCTTGCCACTCCGGTCTCTCTTGCAGCTTTCGCTACAGCTTCCGCCACAGCCTTGCCTACCCTTGCATCAAAGGGCAGCGGCAGTATATAGTCCGGCTTAAGCTCATGTTCACCGACAAGTGATGCCAATGCTCTTGCCGCTGCTACCTTCATACCGTCATTAATATCCTTGGCCTTTACATCCAAGGTCCCCCTGAATATTCCGGGAAAAGCTAGAACATTGTTGATCTGGTTCGGGAAATCGGAACGTCCTGTGCCTACTACCTTTGCTCCGGCATCCAAGGCAAGCTCCGGCATAATTTCCGGAACAGGATTGGCCATTGCAAATATTATGGGATCCTTTGCCATGCTTCTGACCATATCCTGTGTTAGAACACCCGGGGCCGACACTCCGATAAATACGTCTGCTCCTGCCAATACATCCTTTAAGTTGCCCTTTTTTTTCTCCAGATTTGATATCCTTGCCATAAGAACCTTTTCGTCATTGAGGTTTTCCCTGCCTTCATAAATTGCGCCTTTTTTGTCGCACAGAATAACTCTATTAAGCCCCATGCTCATAAGGAGTTTTGTTACCGCAATTCCGGCAGCACCCGAGCCGTTTACAACCACTTCAATGTCTTCTATTTTCTTTCCGACTATCTTTAATGCGTTAAGCATAGCGGCAAGTACTACAACAGCCGTCCCATGCTGGTCATCGTGAAATATCGGGATATCGCATTCGGCTTTAAGCCTTCTCTCTATTTCAAAACACCTGGGCGCGGATATGTCCTCCAGATTGACTCCTCCGAAACTTCCGGCAAGGAGCTTCACTGTTTTCACTATGTCATCGACATCCTTGGAGCGCACACATAGCGGAAATGCATCAACATCACCAAAGGTTTTGAATAAAACGCATTTACCTTCCATTACAGGCATACCCGCTTCAGGTCCTATGTCTCCGAGTCCCAAAACAGCTGTACCGTCAGTTACGACTGCAACCATATTCCATCTTCTTGTCAATTCATACGATAGGTCTGGGTTCTTCTGTATTTTCAGGCATGCTTCAGCTACTCCCGGGGTATAAGCTAGTGACAGATCCTCTTTGTTATTTACCGGTGCTCTGCTTATAACCTCTATTTTACCTTTCCACTCCCTGTGAAGCCTCATAGATTCCTTTTTGATATCCATATAAAATCCTCCAATTATTTATTGTTTATAGCTAAATTGTCTACCGGAGATGTTCTATTTACATTTATAAACCTACCTCCCGAAAAACGGATTTGCGTGAATATACATAATTTCAAGACTGTCCCTTGCCATCTGTGAGTATTCTTTATGCTGGATTTTCCGAATCTTTTATGATGCAGGCAGCATCAAAAAAAATGAGCAGGAGGGAAATTAGAATAAATTTCCCTGACCTCTCACACCATTACTTTATTTTCCGAAAGCCTTCTCTTCCCGGATTTCCTTGCAGAAAACCACAGTAATTATACCACTTTCTTAAAGTACTTTTTTCAGCAGTACAATTATCTGGTCCAGACTATCGGCAATTTTAACTCCGGCTCCTGACAGAGCTTCAATTTTCGATTGTGCACTTCCTATGCCGTTTGCACTCACTATTGCGCCTGCATGTCCCATTTTCTTGCCTTTTGGAGCATTTTTTCCGGCAATGTAGGCTATTACAGGCTTACTAATGTGAGCTTTAATATATTCAGCTGCTGCTTCTTCATCCGTTCCGCCAATTTCACCGATTATTACAATTGCTTTTGTCTCCTCATCCTTCTCAAATAACGGAAGCAGCTTGATATAGGAAGTCCCGGGTATCACATCGCCGCCTACGCCTACGCAAGTAGACTGACCGATTTTTGCCTTGGTCATCTCGTTGACTGTTTCATAAGAATTTGTTGCGCTTCTGGACATCAAGCCTACCGGGCCTTTGGAATATATCCTGTGGTCCATGAATCCAACCTTACATAGCCCCGGCGAAATCACCCCGAAAGAATTAGGACCTATGACAGTCACATCCGGTATAGCCCGGTTTATATGGTAAACCTTTCTCATATCCTTGATTGGAACACCTTCGGCAATTGTGACAATAAGTTTTATACCGGAAGACATGGACTCCAGAATGGCACCCAAGGTAGCATGGGGTGGAACAAATAAGGCTGCAGCGTTGGCTCCTTGCTCCCGTACTGCCTCCTCCACAGAATCAAAAACTGGAACCCCCTCAATGTACGTACCTCCACGTCCGGGTGTAACCCCTGCTACGACATTTGTCCCATACTCCATCATTCTGGTAGTGTGAAACTGACCTTCACGCCCGGTTATTCCTTGAACTAAAAGTCGCGTCGACTTATCTACCAATATACTCACTTCATCCACCTCCTTATTTTGCTATTCATTTCTTTTGTGCAAGCATAACCTTTCGGGCTGCATCTTCCAGGTCATGAGCAATCAAGATATCTCGGCTACCGGCAGCTTCCAAAAGTGCCATGCCTTTTTCCTTGTTCGTACCTTCAAGTCTGGCAACAATAGGAACGGATATATGCATTTCGTCCACTGCCTTTACAATACCTCCGGCAATCTCATCACAACGGGTGATCCCACCGAAAATACTTATCAGGAGCATCTCAACTTTATTATTCTGCAGCATTATTTTTATGCCTTCTGCTACCCTCTCGGAACTAGCACCGCCTCCCAGATCCAGAGCGCATAATACCCGACCGCCCTCTCCAGCTATCCGGTCCATGCAGGACATGATCATGCCTGAACCGTTGCTTATAACTGCCACATTTCCATCTGAATTCACATCTATATACAGGAACCGCACGTCCCGGGCCATTTTTTCCAAGGGGTCAACCTCCATGGTATCGCGCCATTGCAGTAAATCCCCATGACGGTATACAGCACTGTCATCAAGCTCGACCTTCGCATCCGCGGCAACAATGGAATTATCCGCAAGTCGCATCAAAGGATTGATCTCAACAAGCATGGCATCATAATCTTCATATATTTTATACAAAGCCGCTACAATATCCTTAAGCTGATCTTTTATTGCCTTATCGGTTATACCGCTATGTTTGAACAGATTTTCAAAATTAAATCCCTGTAGACCCATAAGCGGGTCAACGAGGGTTTTGCTGATTTTTTCCGGATTCTGTACCGCAATTTCTTCTATATCCATTCCGCCGCTGGCACTAAAAATAATCACCGGCATTCGGCTAATGCTGTCCAATGTAATGGACAGATAATATTCTTCCACAAAATCGACTCTCTCCTCTATAAGCAGCGCATCTATCTTAGAGTCGCCAAGCTTGGACTTCAGCATTTTCTTTGCGAGCTCCGCAACCTCTGCATTTTGGGAAGCAGATACAACTCCGCCGGCTTTACCGCGTCCCCCTGACAAAACCTGTGCTTTAACCATTACAGGTAAGCTGACCTCTGGCAACTTTGTTGCAATATCTGCCGCTGAGTTAACCACAATCCCTTTTGGAGTTTTTATACCATATTTTGCGAATAGGGCTTTACCCTGGTATTCATATAGCTTCATAACTTTCACCTCACCTCATACATTCTGAAGTAACTTTCCCGCTTCTTGGTAGCCTCTGTGCAAAGCTATCAGATTATTTCCGATTTTAGTACCAAAATGCTTTTCTATAGCACCTTCTAAGTTTTCAAGACTCGTCATTTTTGTAATTCCATTAATAAACCCCAGAGCAATAATATTTAGATACATTTTATTTCCCATTTCTTTAATGGCAATATCTGTTAGAGGTGCTCCAAATACTTGTAAGTTGTTGTTTGCAAATGGAACCTCCATATTAGAATCATCGTAAATTACAAATCCTCCCTGGGGAACATCTTTAACGTATTCATTCAATGCATCCTGATTTAAAGCTAGGAGAATATCCGGGGCTACTACCCTCAGATAATTAATCTCACAATTGCCGTATAGCACTTCCCCACACGTAGCGCCGCCTCTTGCCTCAATTCCGTAAGACTGAGTCTGAAGAACATTGTATCCCTCTCTTGATAAGGCATCCCCCAGAATCTTGCTTGCCAGTACAACCCCTTGTCCACCGAATCCGCCTAAACGTACCTGAAATATTTTCTCGCTTTTCATTGTCCAATCACTCCTTATTAATATTCCACTTATATTTCAGCTGGTTTATTTCCTTTTGGACATCTGTGCATATATTTCTGTTAGCTCTGGTCGTCTACTGTTTACAAATTCTCCAATAACAACCTTATTTTTCAGTTCTTCAGGAGACATTTTATCAGCTACATCCTTCATCACAGTAATATCTTTGATTCTCTCCACCATTTTTACCGGATCTGCCATATTATTCCTGCGTCCAAATTGAGTTGGACAACTCGTTAAAACCTCAAGTACAGAAAATCCTTTGTGCGTGAGGGCATCTTTCATTGTTTTTTGAAGATGCGTAACATGATAGGCGTCACTGCGGGCCACAAAGGTTGCGCCTGCACCAGCAGCCAATTTGTATATATCAAAAGAAGGTTCCATCATTCCAAAAGGTGCCGTCGTAGCCTTATAACCTTCCGGAGTTGTCGGAGCATATTGTCCACCAGTCATACCGTAGATTTCATTTCTAGATATAACAGCAGTTATATCAATATTACGTCTGGCTGCATGAATAAAGTGATTGCCCCCTATCGCAACTGCATCACCATCACCCATAAATACTATAACTTTTATATCTGGTCTGCAAAGCTTTATTCCGGTTGCGAATGCCAGCGCACGCCCATGGGTAACACGCAAAACATTAAAGTCCAGATATACAGGTATACGTCCTGCGCATCCTATAGCACATACTATAACTGTGCTGTCTTTATCAAGCTGTAACTCTTCTACAGCACGCAGGAAAGAATTTGTAACCGTCCCATGTGTACACCCCGGGCAGATAAAGAGAGGAAACTCCTTTTCTTTTATATATTGCTTAATACTCATTTTACAGCCTCCTCCAGTGCCTTAATGATTTGATCAGGCATAATTACTGAACCATCAAAAATATTGAGTGGAACTACCTTTACAGTATCCGGCACAAATTCTTTAATTATATGTATCAATTGGCCTCGATTCAATTCTGGCACTATTATTGTTTTAACATTTCTAACTGCTTTCATCAATGGCTCTGCAGGAAACGGCCATATAGAAATAGGCCTAAACAAACCAACCTTGTATCCCGAATCTCTCGCAATTCTCATGGCCTCGTTGGCAGAACGTGATACACAACCGCAAGCTATGATCAGGATATCTGCATCATCAGTATTTTTCTCTTCCCATTGCCATATATCTTGTTGGTTTCGGTCAATCTTACCGTTTATTCTCTCAATAGTCTGATAGGTATTTGGCCTATTAAGATTCGGCATACCGTCTATAGTGTGATGCATGCCATTTATGACATAACGGTATCCTTTATCATTACCGAAAGGCATCAACTTAACAATGCCGCTCTCGTCAGTAGCATAGGGATGGTACTCCTCCGGAGAAAGAGTCGGTACTTCTCTGTTGACGATTTCCATAGTTTTATAATCGTCCAAACATATGCTTTCCTTCAGGTGCCCTATAGTCTCGTCCATTAGCAGCACAACAGGAGTCATATATTTTTCAGACAAGTTAAAGGCATGTATTGTCATCTTATATATTTCCTTGACAGAGTTCGGATAGAGAGTAATACTTGGACAATCTCCGGATCTCCCGTATTTCGCCTGAAACAAATCGCCCTGAGCGGGATTTGTAGCCCCTCCGGTACTAGGGCCGCTTCTTTGCACATCCACAACTACGCAGGGGATTTCCGCCATCGCTGCAAATGCCAAGTTCTCCTGCATCAAATCAAATCCTGGTCCGCTAGTGGGCGTTATCGACTTGAATCCCATGACTGAGGCACCAATGATAGCCCCCATGCTAGCTATTTCGTCTTCCATCTGTATGAAAACTCCATCAGATTCAGGTAATTTTTCCGCCAATATCTCCATGATCTCAGAAGCCGGTGTAATAGGATAACCCGCACAAAACTTGACACCAGCTTTAATTGCTCCCATTGCACAGGCTTCATCTCCCTGCATAAGCTGATACTTTGACATTTAAACCACCTCCATTTTCGCGACTGATATAGCCATGTCAGGGCATCTAAATTCACAAAGACGACATCCTGAGCACCTATCTTTGTCGCTTATTACCAAAACCTCTTTATCATTAAGACTTAAAACCTTTTGAGGACAAAAAGCTGCGCATATTCCACAGTTTTTGCACCATTTCTGATTAATAATGATTTCATACTTCCCAGCCAATTAATACCCTCCTATCTCTATATATCCTTAAACTGCGGCGATTTGTTGCTTTCTTCCATATAACTCATGTTCCATTTTCCGACCTCTGCCTCTCGGTATCCAACCTGTTTTAAATCATATCTCATGTCTGCAAGACATGGTCCAACAGAACAAAGGTAACCAAATATCAGCTATGCATTTAATTTGACAGGCGACATTGAAAATGCTATTCCCGTAATTAATGAAAGTATTAATTCCATAATAATATGCATACCTAAATTGCTCAATATTACTTTTTTGAAGCTATCATCACTTACTGCAGGTTCAGTACCTTTGAGCTTATAAAATTTCTCATATTCACCTCCTGTCCGATATATATAGCAAGAGTCATACCAAATTTTTGGTTGTGCTTAACCCTTGTAATATCAGAGATATAAAATGAAAAATCCTGCTATATATCTCATAATGAGATATATAGCAGGATTTTTCCTCTTAAAATTAGAAATTGGTCTTATTTTGAGAATTAATATTGTATTCTAATACTCTTTTAACTGAAGGTCGACTGTTTTTTCAATTGCCAGGAGCAAGCACGTATTCATCATAGAGGGTGAAGTCTTGGAAATAATATAAAAATTCCTAATATGGGAAATATAATAATTACTTTCCCATATTAGGAATCCATTGAAAACCTAATACCATTACATTTTACAAATTTTTGTCTATCTCCATAAGTGTATCCAGTAATACTTCTGTACCTCTGACTAGGTCAATAGGCTCAGTATCTTCCTCTTTGCAATGACTTTTGCCATAAATACTTGGAACGAAAATCATACCAGTAGGAATAAATTCAGCAGTAGCCTTGGCATCATGCCCTGCTCCACTTGGCATAACTTGATATTCAAGCCCTTTGTTTTGGCAAACTTTTTCAATTATGCCAACAATATTCTTATCGGTTTTAACTGGTGGCTTGCTTATATCAAATTTAAGATTGATCCCTACATTTTCTATACCCTTCGATAATAACTCAATCTGTTTTATTGCACACTCTATTCTACTCTGGTCTAAGTCTCTCATGTCTAGAGACATCTCAACACGCCCTGGTATTACATTTACAAAGCATGGGAAGACCTCCAATACACCAACTGTAGATACAAACGGATCACCCATACTCCTGGATACCGAGTCAATTATCCCGATCAATTTTGCGGCACCTGTTAATGCATCTATTCTCAGACCCATTGGTGTTGTACCCGCATGGTTAGTTTCTCCTGTAACAACGATATTATATCTAGTAATTCCAACTATACCATTTACAACTCCAATAGGTAACCCTTTTGCATACAAACTACCGCCTTGTTCTATATGTAGTTCTAAAAATGCCTTAATTGTCTTCATGTCCCTTACTGAATTCTTGACATCTTGTTTCACCATACCATATTTCAGAAGCTTTTCATCTAACCAACTCGCATTGGGATCTTGCAGTCCAGACATAACCCTGCTTCCAAAGGTACCACCCATTTCATTTCCTTCTTCTGCATTAAAGGCTACTACTTCTATTGGATGCTTGGTAATATAATTAGATTCATTCAAGACATTTATTATTTCCAGTGCTGCATTTACGCCTAAGTTTCCATCATATAGTCCTCCACCTTTTACTGTATCCAAATGAGAACCTACCATGATAGAAGGCAAATCATCCTGTAACCCCTTTCTGCGTCCGAAAATATTACCGACCCCATCTATATGAACTTCTAATCCGGAAGCTTCCATTAATTCTTTTAGGATATTTGACGCCTCTTTATACTCTTTACTATACGCTAATCTTGTGATTCCGTTGTCTGCTTCTCTTCCAATACTTCCTACATTTTCAATATTTTCAAGTAGCCTTTTTTCATTGATTTTCATTGTTCACTCCCTTAATCAAAGCATTGCATATAATATTTGTATCTTCATACATTTTGATTATTAGCTAAAACTTTTACACCAACGTCTTTTTTCTTAAAAAACTTTTCCTGAACTTCAATTGGTGGTGGAGGAGTCACCAGACTTACAACAACTAAGGCTAGAGTTGATGTGAATATTGACGGCAAAATTGGGAACCATCCGAATGGTTTGCCCAGAATATACCATATTACAGCCGTAGCCAATCCTACTATCATACCGGCCATAGCCCCTTGTGAATTAGCACGTTTCCAAGCAAATCCTATAAGTACAATCATGGCTAGCATAGAGCCCATAAATCCAACGGCATTTGCTTGTATCCACATAATTGTTGAATTCGTCATAATTGTAAATACTACTGCTATTACGCCTACTGCGACTGTTGCTAATCTTGAAATCTTTAGAATTTGCTCCGAGCTTGCATCCTTCTTTAGTACCTTCGTATAAATATCATTTACAAATGTTGTACTACCAAGAAGAAGTACTGAGTCAGCTGTAGATATTGATGCTGCAAGTAATCCAGCCATTACTACAGCTCCGAACCAAGGATTCATAAGTTCCTTTACAATAAAAGGTGTCACTGAGTCAGGCTTCGGTATTCCTGGAAATAATATAATCGCAGAAAGTGCTATTAACATTATCGGTAAATATAAAGCTAATAACAATATACCACAATAACCCTGGCTTTTTTCTGCTGTCTCAACATCTTTAGCAGAATTAAAACGGGTAATAAATTGAGGAGCACCAAAATTACCTATACCCCATGTAGCTATCCATGAAAGTATTACTCCTAAAGGCAATGCGCCTCCAGCAAATGGATCTAATGCGGCAGGCCTAGTCTGAGCTAGGGTTTGGTGTATCTCAGCTATACCTCCAGCTGCTCCAACTGCTTTTGGAAGAAGGGCATATACACCAACAAAAATAATTACAGTGCAGAAAGTATCTGTCCATGCAACTGATTCCATACCTCCCATTACGGTGAAGAGTATAAAAATAGCTGCTAAGGCAATAATTGCCAATGTTCTGTCTATACCTAATGTAGTTGTTATAATTGCTGCACTACCGGCTAACTGTGCAGAGGTGAAAAATATCATAGCAAAGAAAATTACAATAGCAGCTATTATGCCATGAATTCTTCCGTATCTTTCTTCTATATAGTCGGATAATGTAACCTTTCCAAAACTCCTGATTTTTCTGGCAAACCAGAAGGCAGATATTACTCCTGTCAGTGCAGTTCCTGCCCAGTTCCACCATCCGCCCCATCCCATATTATAGTAATATCCAAGATAACCTACAACGGATACAGAACTGATAATTGTAGCGAAATATGTTCCTGTAAGCGGTATTACTCCTAAACTTTGTCCCGCTACCATCCAGTCTTTTTCGTTCTTAATCTTTCTAGATACGTACATACCTATAAGCAATAATGCAAGCAAAAAAACTGATATAACTATTGCATATTCCATTATAAATCCTCCTCATAATTTATTTTTTATGATATTTTATCGTACAATATATAAATGGAGTTACACATAGAATTCCAAATATCACCCACATGACTATTAAGCTTCCAGGTATCATGGATTATCACTCCTTCTTTAATTTTTTAAACATTTTTTACCGGTTTGACCCACTTTCCATAGCCTGATTCAACCTTTATTTCTCCTGCATCATAAACCAACTTGCCTCTTACCAGAGTTTTCATAATCTTGCCGCATACTTGTTTTCCATCGTATACCATACCAATATCCTTTGCTTTGGTAAGCCAATGATTGTGATTAAGAACAAAGGTTTTTTCCAAATCCACTAGAGCAAAATCGGCATCTGCGCCTATCTTTATTGCACCCTTCTTCGGATATAAACCGAATATTTTACTTGGATTTGTGCTTAATAGGTCTACTGCTCTGCTAAGACTAATTTTCCCTTCCTTAACTGCAGTCATCATAAGTGGTAGTCTTGATTCTATTCCAGGGAAGCCTGACGGTGCTACAAATATATCTTCCTTATTCCTTTCTTTTTCTTCCACAGTAAATGGTGAATGATCACTGCCGATAGTGTCTATAGATCCATCCATAACAAATTCCCACATTCCATCAGCTTCTTCTTTTGAACGTAAAGGTGGATTGCATTTTGCATAGGAACCATATTTTACAAGACTTTCTTCATTCAGATACAGGTAATGAGGACAGGTTTCAATATATATCTTTTGTCCGGCTTCCCTTGCTTTTTTAGCTACCCTTACCGCTTCAGGCGTTGAAATATGAACAAGATAAAGTATAACCCCTGTTTCTTTACTGAACCTTAGTAATCTTTCAACAGATAATACTTCAGTTATTGAGGGTCTTGATTTTGCGTGATCTATGCCTGTTGTTTTTCCATTTGCCCTGAATTCCTTAATTAACCCGGAAATCAAATCGTTATCTTCAGCATGTGCAGACATTGGAAGTCCTGTTTCTTTTACCTCATTAAATCCTTTATACAGCTCATAATTGTCCTTCATTGTAAGACCTACAAACTCTTTATCTCTTCCTTCGGGAGCTGCATGAAGGAAAGTTTTATACCCTACTATACCGGCAGTTGCAACTTCTCTGATATACATTATTTTTTCTCCGCCTGCTGCACCTAAAAAAGCTACATCTACAACTGACTGTTCTTCAGCAGACTTAACTCTGGATAAAAGTATTTCCGATGAATATTGAGGTGGCATTGAAATTGGATGCTCAATAATTGTAGTTACACCACCTGCTGCAGCTGCTCGTGTCTCAGTTTCAAATGTACCGCGCTCAGGATGACTTGGATATCTAACGTGGACATGCGGATCTACCCCTCCAGGAAGTAAATACTTTCCTTCTGCATCAATAACTTCCTTAGCATCCATACTGCCTGAAAGTAAGCCAATGGATACTATTTTACCATCGTCAACTGCGACATCTCCAAAAAAAACTCCATCTTCTGTAACAACATTTGCATTTTTGATAATAAGTTCAATCATACTAATCTCTCCTTTTGCAATTTTTTAGCTTGTCCGATATTTCTCTCGCAGTTTCCACAACTATAGGTACTAGTTCGTCAAATCTACCATCAAAATCATATTTCGGACCTGCAATACTTAAACCGGCAACCAATCCTCCTTTCTCATCAAATATCGGTGCTCCAATTGCCGAAGCACCTGGGTCTATTTCTTCCACGCTTGTTGCATATCCCTTCTTTCTTATATCATCCAATTCTTTTTCTAAAGCTATTGGATCTATAATAGTATTAGGTGTAAACTTTGATAATGGTCCTTCACTGATATCCTTTTTTATATTTTCAGGTAAATATGCAAGTATCATTTTACCTGTGGCACCAGCATGAAGTGGGATTGGCTTGCCTATTGAGGAAACAAGCTTTATTGTACTATCTGATTCTAATTTGTTAATACATCTTCCCCCAAGCTTTTTATCATAAACGGTTAGTATTGCGGTTTGTCTAGTAGCCTTTACCAAATTTTCCATATACCCACTGCTTTGTTTTACCAGTTCTAAGTCAAGTCTCCACCTATTTGCATAATTCAGCATTTTTAACCCTATACGATACTTTTTAGTATCTTCGCTTTGGCAAACCCAACCTTCTTCTTCTAATGAAGAAAGTATTCTGCCAACCGTACTTTTGGGAATATCACATAATCTTGATAATTCTCTTACTCCCAGATCTTCCTCTGTATTCAGAAGAATGTCCATGATTCCGGATATTTTCTTAATAATTTCTATTGAAGTGTTAGATGCCATTATTTCACCCTCCTAATTTTGGGACAGCTGTCCCATTTTTATGTTGTATTAATTCCATTTAGTTTTCAAAACTCCTTCATCGAAACAAAAATAAAACGAATTTTTGTCTACATAATAGAAATATTGAAAGCCTATATGAAATATCGTGAAATAATAGCCTTTTACAAAGATTGTGTCCCGCTACGATGGACATCTGTCCCTCATCTGCATAATTAAATTCTACATTCCTCGACAAAATCCTTCTTTTATTTTAAATATTCTAAATATTTCTTTTTGTATGATAATTCTGCAAACAAATGGTTTAATATTGTTCTGCTAAAGTATTCCAATTGTAAATGGTTAAATATTTCCTCCAACTCAGAGGATATCCCTTGGACTTCCGAGTTAAGTCTTATCGAGTTACAATACTGTTTAAGAAAGTATGCTTTGGGAAAACCTATATCGCAATTCCGCACGTCAAGCAGATTTACAGGAAAATGATTGGGATAATGCTGCTATCGTGAACTTTGCTTCATAATTGCGATATAGGTTTTCCATACTTCTTTTAGTCCTTATACTTTTTATATGCCACTAAACCTGATGCTAAAATCAAAGCGCACGCAATGCCATCAAGCACTGGTACTTTTAGCTGTTTCTCAATGTACTTATCCGCATTTGCATAGTTTGCACAACCTAAAACTATAACGTCTACATCAGCTTCCTCCACTGCTCTTTTCGATGCTTCCAATAAATCCTCTTCATTACTACTCTTTGGTACCTTTATTGTTTTAAGTAAATCATTGCAGTGATATTTCCTTGCTAAGGCTAATTTCTTTGAAATAGACTTTTTTGATGGAGAAATTACAGCAAAGCTATTTCCCATCATTGATGCAAATTTCATGGAGGCTTCAGCGATTCCAACTACTGGTTTATCCGTTATTTCTCTTAGTACATCTAAATTGGGATCCGAATGACATGCTACAATAAACGCATCATACTTATCCCCACTATTTCTAACAATATCAATCATTTCCGGAGTGGATTTTACATAATCCTCATAAGAAGATACCAGTTTTGGTGCATTTTTTACATTTACGCAGTCAACTTCATAAGCTCCATTCACAAAAGCATCTGCTTTTTTTTGCATTATTATATTCGTTCCTAAATCGCTGTTTGGGTTAATAATTAAAATTCTCATGTTTAACTTCTTCCTTTCACAAACAATACCAGAAATAGTATCCAGTTAATAAATAGAGCTTAAAGTCAGTTTCTATTTAGAATGGCCCTAAATTTATAGCTTGTGCCACACCAAGAAGTATCATATGCGTTACAATAAGAATTCCTGCCAATGGTAAAAAGAATTTATACCACTTGCCAAACGGTATTTTAGCTATAGCGCAAAATATTAGAGTTTGGTTGGTAGGCCAAAATAGATTTGAAACTCCATCACCGAAGTTGAATGCCAATACCGCTACCTGTCTGTTAACTCCAACCAAATCAGATAAGGGCGTCATTAAAGGCATAATAGTTGCTGCTTGTCCGCTTCCTGATGAAATGAAAAAGTTTATTATTGTTTGCACAATCAACATTCCTTGAGCAGTTAGCGCACTAGGTAGTTTTTGCAAAGGCTGAGAAATACTATAAATAATTGTATCTGTAATGTTTCCTGCATTCATCACTAATAGTATTGATCTTGCCACGCCAACAACAAAAGCTCCAAAAACCATTCCAGCACAGGCTTCAACAAAGATATCTGCTATTTTACTCGGTCTCCAACCTGCGATTAAGCCATTTATTACACCCATTACTAAGAAAAGAGTTGCAAATTCGCTTATATACCATTTAAGTTTCAAAGCACCTACTGCCAGCATAACCATTGTGAATATGAAACCAGACATTATTATTTTATTACGAATATTAAACGGTGCATTCATCAGGTCATCCTTAGATATGGCTAAATCACCAAAATTCATACCATAAACAAGACTCTCTTTGGGATTTGCTTTTATCCTTTTGGCATATCTCATGGTAAACCAGATACCAACACTGATTGTAATAATAAACGCAAATATTCTGAACCCTAGTCCCGAAAATAGTGGCAGTTCAGCGATGGTCTGCGCTAATCCAAGTGTAAACGGATTTATTGTTGGTGTTGAGTATCCTAGAAGTACAGCCATTTCAACCATACACAAACCTACAATGGCATCATATCCAAGAGCTATAGCTATCCCTACGAATACCGGTATCAACCCATAAGTTGCTTCAAATGATCCACATGTAGTACCAAGTACGCCGAAGAATATCATAAAAATAGGAATTACCAATTCGACCCTGTCTTTTGTTACTTCTATCAACTTCCTTATTGCTCCATTCATAGATCCTGATTTCAGAACAGTAAAAATATAAAAATAAGCAAAGAAGATAAAAAATATCAAATATGCTGCTTCAACAAAGCCTGCATGTATGCTTTTTACAAACGTACCTATCTGAACTGGAGTCTGAGCAATTTGATGGTAACTACCAGGTAAAACTAATGTTTTCTTTGTAACTGCATCTACTACCCTGTCGAAGGAACCAGCCGGTACTATGTAAGACAGTAATGCAACAAATAAAGCTAATGATAGCAGTATTACATACGCATGAGGAAATTCAAATAATTTCTTTTTTGTTTCGTTTACATTATTTATTATTACAGTTTCGTTATTTTTTGTTTGTGACAATTTATGTTCCTCCCTTACTTATAATCAT
This sequence comes from Clostridia bacterium, assembly GCA_035628995.1. Taxonomy (NCBI): domain Bacteria; kingdom Bacillati; phylum Bacillota; class Clostridia; species Clostridia bacterium. Next base: position 257,929 of record DASPIR010000033.1, read on the forward strand.
TATCCTGTTTCTACTGTTGATTCCATATCTGTCCATAAAAGGAATAACATTAGTTTTCCTAACTCAACTCCTTTCTTTAAAAAATCCTGATTTATGAAGTTTAAATATCCACCTCCCTAATAGGTTATGCCGCTTGGATTTGCTATACATAGACACACAACAAATGATCTTAATAGTAGCATAACCTTTTTTAAGCACAAGGCCATATTTTAACAGCTAAAAACTAAACTCGGGGTTACTACTTCAAATTCAACTACATTCTTATCAGTTTTTCAAAAAACTGAGTTATGTAAGACTCTCAACTGTTAAGGTTCATAAGAAGCGATAGTTCTATAGCTTTTAGAATATTTTGCTCAACCTTTCGACGGCCTTCTCAAGGTTTTCCATCTCTGTTGCAAAGGACATCCTTATGCACTTGTCTCCACCTGCTCCGAATGCGCTTCCGGGAGTTGCGGCTACCTTTGCATTTTCAATTATATAACTGCACAGTTCAATGGAATCCATACCCTTGTAGTCTATATTGGGAAAGACATAAAAAGCACCTTGGGGATATCTGCATTCCACACCATGTATCTCATTGAGGACTTTTACAAAGAAATCCCTTCTTCTACTGTATTCCTCGGTCATATCCATGACTTCCTTCTCACATGAAAATGCATGTACTGCTGCCTGCTGTATAAAAGAACCTGCACAGGTCAGAGTATGCTGCTGAACTTTTAAAACTTCCTTGATAAGTTCAGGATGTGCTGCAAGATACCCAAGTCTCCATCCGGTCATAGCAAACGCCTTGGAGAATCCGTTTACTGTTATAACCTTGTCCTTTATCTTGCTAAAGCTTCCGGGACTTATATGCTTATTACTGTCAAATATGATTTTCTCATATATTTCGTCCGAAATCAGGAGAATGTCATGCCTTTGTATAAAGCTTACTATCGCACTCATCTCATCCCTTGAGACAACTCTTCCTGTTGGATTATTAGGCGAATTCAGAATCAGTGCTTTTGTTTTAGGTGTAACATATTTCAAAAGACTTTCTTCAGTTATTGCAAAATTTGACTTGTAATTCAGAGGAACCGGTACCGGAACGCCTCCTGACATTTCTATAAGGGGCTTGTAGGATACCCAGCTTGGATCAAATACCAGAACTTCATCTCCTATGTTAATGAATGTGAATAAAGCCAGAAACAGTGCATATTTTGCGCTTGCTGTTACTATTATCCCATTCTCATAGTCAATCTCAATATTATTCTCGCTATACAGCTTTTCGGCTATCTTTTTTCTTAAGTCAATAATCCCCTTGCTGTCCACATAATGCGTATAACCGATATTAATACTTTTTACAGCCTCATCGACTACCTTCCTTGGAGTATCAAAATCAGGCTCTCCCCCGGCTAGATTTATAATGTCAAAACCCGCCTGCCTGAGCTTTCTCGCTTTGTCGGATATTGAAACAGTTGCTGACGGCTGCAGGTTCAGTACTTTTGAGCTTACAAAATTTTTCATATTCATCACCTTTTCAATAATTTTAATATTAAGGCCTTTAAATGTATCATCAATCTTTCTTTTTATTTGGCCTCTTAATCAGGTCTTTCAAAGACTTCCTTAATGCAAGTCATGACCCATCTATCCATTTAATTTATATAGCAAGAGTCATACCAAATTTTCTGTTGTATTTAGCTCTTGTAAAATCAGAGATGTAAAATGAAAAATCCTGCTATATATCTCATTATGAGATATATAGCAGGATTTTTTCTCTCAAAATTAGAAATCGGTCTTATTTTGAGAATTAATATTGTATTCTTTAAGTTTCCTATAAAGGGAGGCTCTGCTGATCGATAACACATTTGCAGCCATTACCTTTCCTTTGGTGGTATAACCATATTTGTTAAGTGCTTTGATTATTTCATTCTTTTCAAGGAAATCTAGTGAATTAATATTTAAAGGCATATCCATTTTATCAGAGCGCTCTATCTTATCCTTTATATCATTATATGTTACTCTTTCTCCCAAACATATACAGCATATATATTCTATGATATTTTGAAGCTCCCGTACATTACCTTTCCATTCATGATTACATAAAGCTTCAATTGCCTCTTCATCCAAGGATTTTTTAGGTACTCCCATTTTTGAACAGTAAAGATTCATGAAAAATTCTATAAGCAGTGGAATATCCGACTTTCTCTCTCTAAGAGGAGGAAGTCTTAAGTTTATTACATTCAACCTGTAATATAAATCTTCGCGGAACAATTTACTATTTACCATCTGCTCCAGATTCTTATTTGTTGCAGCTATTACTCTGACATCTATCTGTATGGGATGTGTGCCTCCTATCCTTTCAACTTCATTTTCTTGCAGCACCCTCAAAAGCTTGGCCTGAAGGTGCAGAGGTATGTCGCCTATTTCATCCATGAAAAATGTGCCTCCGTTTGCAAGCTCAAACTTGCCGGGTTTCCCCATCTTCCTAGCTCCGGTGAATGACCCGCTTTCATAACCGAACAGTTCCGATTCAAGGAGTGACTCGGGTATGGCAGCACAATTTACCGGTATAAAGGGTGCAGAACCGTCAAACATGCAGTTATGAATGGCACGGGCGAAAAGTTCCTTACCTGTGCCGCTTTCGCCTGTTATCAAAAGGTTTGATTTTACCTTTGAGGTTTTGATTGCCACATTTATTGTATCCTTTATAAGACGGCTCTCACCGATAATATTATTGAATGTGATACGCTGATTGGCATGTACCTTTTTATAGATAAGAGGGTTTAGCTTTATGTCTTCAACAAGCACCATTACCGCCCCCTCAAACTTGTCATTTATTGTGATTGGGCTGAAGGAGCACTGGAAAGACTCACTGCCGTTCTTAAATTTTACTTCTGTAAACTCAATATTGTTACTGTTCTTGAACTCTTCGATATTCATATTGTCTTCAATTACATCTTTAATGTTCATGCCCAAAAAACTATTTTTAGGATTACCGGTCAAGTTTAATACCGACTGGCTGGCATTAAGTATTGTCCCTTTATTATCAATAAGCATCAGCCCATCGGATATTGATGAGAATATCTGATTTAGTTGACTGCTGTTCAGTTCCAACCGGTCAATATATTCCTGTTCCTTTATTTTTGATGCAAGCATCTGTCCAATATTGGTCAGAAAATCCATCAATGATTGCTTCTTTGAAATAAGCATTTCAAGTTGGATATCGTTTAAACATATCAATGATATGGCACCTAAAACTTTTCCGCTGTCAATTATAGGTACGGAGATCAACCCTTTTTCCTTATCTTTTTCCGGGCAATTGAACCTGTTGCCGCAGTTAATGCAAGTGTTTTTACTTTCAGGACTTTCAATTACACAGCCTTTCCCGCTTTGGACTACTCTACTGGTATATGTCCGATCATGTAACTGCTGTCCAATTGTATTTTTATAACCTGCTGTACCGGCAATTCTGGTAAGATTGTAGTCTATTATCGTTACTTCCACATTTAATATTACGGATATGGTTTCGGCACATTTTTGAGCAAAATCTATTATACTCTTTAACATAAATAATCACTTCCAATGATAGAATATTTTGCAAATATGCTTATAACTATTAAAAAAACGAGCCAGATAAACCTTCAGGTTCAGCAATTCCAATGTCTTTAGATTCTTTCAGCAAACCTTAAATACTTTATACACATCACTTACTACTTCATAATATACCTTTATCGTGTCGCTTCCGGCAGTGTAGACCCCCCATAGGGCATTACAATTACCTTTGCATCGTCTCCCAATACTTTAAATGCCTCTATCAATGCTTCATCAACACTCTTGAATGGCTCAAGGAATATGTTCCTCACAAACTCCTCATCCAGGTCGGATACTAAAAACACTCTCGTATTTTTAAGAACCATCGCTATAGCAGCTGCTTTATGCCCGCCAAGCTCGAATTTTTTCTGTATATTTGTAATCATTGTTTCAGTAGAATCCGAGGTAGTCATCCATCTTTCAAAAGTATGCTCTCCCAGTCCTTCCTTGCAGGACGCCAAAAGTATTATTATACCTCCGTCCTTTACGGCATACTTGGCATTATCCAGTGCCTTTTGTGCTTGGTAGAGATTAATGTCCTTCGGATATCCTCCGGAAGATACTACAACAATGTCGCCCTTTTGAGGAATCGAAATCTTATAAAGCTTATCCAAGAAGCGGCAGCCTTCCCTATGCGCATCGATGTAGTGGCCTGCAACAGCCTTTATAATAGTCTTTTTCTCATCCAGAACGACATTGAGTATAAAGTCAATTTTTACGAACTTAGCCGCTTCATCTATATCACACCTTACGGGGTTACCGCATATTGCCCCAGCCTTGGCTTCGTCCCTTACCATCATACTATGATTTGCCTGGATTGCCTCCCTTGTGCAAACACCGGGCATTATGGCTTTGGCTCCTCCGCTGTATCCGGCAAAATAATGATACTCTATATTTCCCAGGCATATTCTCCTGTCAGCCTCAACCACTGGTTTGAACACGCTCAACGGTGTGCCGGAAGATGTTGTCCCCAAGCTTATGCAGTCATTGATATCCAAATCGATGCAGTCGATTTTTTCATATATCTTCTCACCGACCAGGTACTTCTTCTCTTCTTCAGTATGCTTTCTGTGGCTTCCGAGGGCAAAAACAACTTTTATATCTTCATCCTTTACGCCTGCCTCGTATAATTCCTCCAAAAGTACCGGAAGCACTACCTTAGTCGGCATTGGCCTGGTAATATCGCTAGTTATTATTACAATTTTTTCCCCCTGATTGACAATATGCTTAAGCCTTTTAGAAGAAATAGGGTTTAAGAGTGCTCTCTTAACCTCCTCTTCTCCTGTCTTATCCGCAGCTACCATATTAGGTTCAAGCACAGCAAGCAGGTTTTTATCTTCAATATCAAATTCCGCATTCTGTTTTCCGAATCCAAGTGAAAATTTCATTCCAATACCTCCATTAATGTAAAAAAACAGGGGTCATTAAACAATATACCCCAATTAAAGCTTACTTTCCGCATTTTGCAACGTGCAACCAATCCACAACCCAAAAAAGCTGTGCTATTATGTTCAAATACATAATAACACAGCAAAATATCATATACAACTTTCAGTATATATATTTAAAAGCTTGTTGAAATAATTATACCGCATATCATTCCAACTATCATGGCAATTGTAGATATCCTTCCCTTGTAAATATTTTGAGTCTTTGGTATAAGCTCCCCGCAGGTTATATACAGCATTGCACCGCCTGCAAAGCTCAAGCAGAGGCAAATAAAGGTGTTTGATATTTCTCCCAGTAATTCCCCTATAAAAGCCCCAAACCCCATCGGTATTCCTGCAAGTATTGTATAAACGAGTATCTTCAATCTGTTGATGCCGCCTAATTTAAGAGGTGCAGCCATTGCTATGCCTTCCGGCATATCATGGAAACCTATTACAATAGCAAGCCCCAAACCTAAATAATCACTGGCAGCAAAACCGGAGCCCACCGCAAGTCCTTCTGGGAAGTTGTGTATAGCAATTCCAATGCCAAGCAGTATTCCACTTCTCACAAAATCAAAGCCGTCACTGTACTTATCGCTTATCCTCTCAGGTATGAAATGTTCTACTACAAGTATCATTCCCACCCCAAGTACAATCCCCGCAAGGCTTATGTATACGCCCCCCATATCAAAGGCTTCAGGGAGCAGGTCAAAGCACACTACCGATATCATGATTCCGCTGGTAAACCCAAGAAGAATAGCCATAAATCTTTTTGTAGGATTTTTAAGAAACAGTGTAAATAAACCGCCGAGGCCGGTACCTATCATCCCGCACAGAAAACCTATACAGGTCACAGCAAAAAGTCTGCTCAATTTATTGCCCCCAATTCAAGAAAAACTTTGCTATAATTACTCTTTATATTTATATTCAAGAGGGGGATTAATAGAACGATGCCTTCGGCATTAGGTTCGAGGTGCGTGGTTCGAGGTTCGGGGGGGAAGAATTACTTGAGTAGCTCTTCGCAGGTACAAAAAAGGTGCAGATTTCTCCGCACCTTTTTGCTCTAACGGTACAGGCGAACACTGTTCGCCCCTACAACCGAAACCTCGAGACCTCGAAACCTCGAAACCTCGAAACCCCGGAACCTGATTTATTCTACCCCTTTGAGTTTTTCAGCTTGCGCGCTTGTTATTAAAGCATCTATCATTCCATCGATGTCTCCATCCATAAAGGCATCCAACTGATAAAGAGTCAATCCTATCCTATGATCAGTCACTCTGCCCTGAGGGAAATTGTATGTCCTGATTCTCTCACTTCTGTCGCCTGTCCCTACCTGGCTTTTTCTATCGCTTGCAATTTCAGCATTGTGTCTTGCTGTTTCCTGCTCCAGGAGCCTTGATTTCAATACCTTTAATGCCTTTTCCTTGTTTTTGAGCTGTGATTTCTCATCCTGGCAGATTACTACCAAGCCAGAAGGAATGTGTGTAATTCTTACCGCACTGTCTGTTGTATTTACGCTCTGTCCGCCGTGTCCGCCTGAACGGTAAACGTCTATCCTCAAATCATTGTTGTTGATTTGCACATCTACATCTTCGGCTTCAGGAAGCACCGCAACCGTTGAGGTTGATGTATGGATTCTGCCGCTGGCTTCGGTGGTCGGAATTCTCTGAACCCGGTGGGCGCCGCTTTCATATTTGAGTCTGCTGTAAGCACCCTTCCCATCTATTTCGAAGATGACCTCCTTATAGCCACCAATATCCGTGGCATTGGAGCTCAGCATTTCTATCTTCCAGCCCATTCTCTCGGCGTATCTCACATACATTCTGAACAGACTTCCCGCGAAAAGCGCAGCCTCATCACCGCCTGCAGCACCTCTTACTTCAACTATTACGTTCTTATCATCATTGGGATCCTTTGGAAGCAGCAGTATCTTAAGTTCCTCTTCCAATTTTGCCTTCTTCTCCTGCAGCTCGGAAAGCTCCAGGGTGATCATTTCTTCAAACTCTTTGTCAGGCTTATCCCCAAGCATTGCCTTTGAATCTTCTATACTCGAAAGTACTGCCTTGTACTCTTTAAAATTCGTAACAACAGGCTCCATACCTGCATGCTCTTTTACAAGCTTCTGCCACATGCTCTGGTCTGCAATTACTTCCGGATCGCTTATCTTATGGCTCAAATCTTCATATTTTTCTTCAATAAACTCCAGTTTATCCAGCATCCTATCACTCCCCATAAATAACTATAATCTGTTTCCCCATACGCATCTATCAAGCCCTGCCAGGTCCTTTTCAAGCTTTAAGCCGTCATAATAACCGCTCTCTTCCATGATATTTTTTACTTTAACACCTTGATCATGTCCTATTTCAAATGCAAGTATGCCATTAGGCTTTAAAAACTCAGCACTCTCCTGCACAATTCTTCTATAGTATACAAGTCCGTCTCTGCCTCCGTCAAGAGCCAAATGCGGCTCATAGCCCCGAACACTTATTCCCAGCTCATTTATAACCGCACTTTCTATATATGGAGGGTTGGATACTATGATATCAGTATTTCCAATAATTCCTTCCACCCTGATATTTTCAAATAAGTCACTCTTTATAGTGCATATTCGGCTCTCAAGTCCAAATTCCTTGACATTGGCACTGCAGCATTCTAAAGCAATGTCAGAAATATCCGCAGCCCAGAGCCTTGCATCGGGTATATTCTTAGCAAGGCTTACTGCTATTGCACCGCTTCCAGTGCACATATCAATTATATTAGGCTTTTCTATTCCCCCCGCCAGCTCAATAACCTTTTCTACAACTATTTCTGTATCGGCACGGGGTATCAGCACCCCTTCAGCTACATGCAGCTCAAGTCCCATGAACTCCTGCCTGTTGACAATGTACTGCACAGGCTTGCCTTTGCTTCGCTCATCTATCAATCCTAAATAACCCTCGGCAGCATTCCCATCAACCATGTATTCCGACTGAGTTATAAGCTTTAACCGGTCAAAGCTCCTGCCGGATTGGTTCAGCGCATATACAAGCAGCACCTCTGCATCAAGTATTGGATTATCGGAATGCTCACACCTTTTCAGCACTCCGACGGCTTTTTTCAATAGCTCTCTTATGCTCTCCATCACCAGTTATCTGCCTCTGTGTCAACTACAAGAACATTTTTAAGCGCTTCAATGGCTACTTCCATCTGCTTGTCATCCGGCTCCCTTGTGGTTATCTTTTGCAGCCACATCCCTGGAGCCGATACAATGCAGGATATCTTGCTCTGGCTCTTTCCTGCCCATTTGATTATTTCATAGGAAATGCCGGCTACAATAGGCATGAGTATAATCCTTATAGCAAGCCTCATCCATACCCCTGACCAACTAAACATTGAAAAAAGAAGTATGCTGACTATCATTACTATGAAAAGAAAGCTGGTACCGCACCTTGGATGCAGTCTTCCGAACTTCTTCACATTTTCTACAGTCAATTCTTCTCCATGCTCATAACAAAATATGGTTTTATGCTCTGCTCCGTGATACTCAAATACCCTTCTTATATCCTTCATTCTAGATACAGCAAGTAAATATCCAAGGAAAATAACTATTCTTACTATACCCTCAATTCCATTAAGTATAAGATTATTGGTGGTAAGATGCTTGAATACGTCGACAAGTACAGTAGGAAGCAATATAAAAAGTCCTACTGAGAATAATACTGAAATGACCACAGATATCCATATTATATTATTGCCCAAAAATTCATCAAACTTAGAAGGTTTCTTATTCTTTTCCTCTTCTTCCTCTTCGATAAAATCAGCAGAGTACATTAGAGATTTGACGCCCAAGACCATTGAGTCCACAAATGCGTATACCCCTCTCAGAATAGGCATCTTGGATATTACCTTTCTATTGCCCTTTAGCTTTTCCTTTTTGACTATTATCTCTCCGTCAGGCTTTCGTACCGCTATAGCATAATCCTCGGCACCCTTCATCATTACCCCTTCAATGACAGCCGCGCCGCCCACCGCCTTAGGTTTTATTCTACTTTCAGTGCTTAATATTTTCATATTTTTTTACCTTTCAAAACAAACTAGTTTTTATAAAATCCTCATATAGTAGTATATCGTTACTTGATGCAATTTACAAGTGCAGAGAACGATGCCCTCACTTATCGACATCATCTGATAAAATGTACATATTTATACGCAAATAGACAACAACTGTTATTTAAACCCATTTATTTTTATGTTAGAATATATTTTATACTAGTTAAATTATTCACTTATGTTTGCCCAATGTGAAAATCGCAGTAATTTCTGGGGGGAATAATTTTGGCAAGAGTGCTTGTAGTAGATGACTCATCAATAATGCGGAGAAATCTGTCCTCAATACTTGTAAAAGCAGGTCACACCATTGTAGCAGAAGCCTCCAACGGCGAACTGGGTGCAAAAGAATACGAAAAGCATAAGCCCGATCTCGTAACGATGGACATAACCATGCCGGTGTTGGATGGCATTGGTGCTGTTAAGAAAATAATAAGCTTTGATTCAGAAGCTTTAATAATCATGATAAGTGCTTTGGACCAGAAATTCATGGTATTGACTGCTATTCAGAATGGCGCCAGACATTACATCATAAAGCCCTTCAGCTCTGAAAAGGTGATAGATGTAGTAAATGAGGTGCTGAATTCTACCAAAATCAAATCTGCGGGAAAAGCGGACAAGCTCCCAGACAAGCAGCAAAAACCTACTAGTTCACTTAACAATACTATTACCGATATAAACAAGTCAATCAATAATATCAATGCTGCAATAAAAACGCTGGATACATAAATTATCGAGAGCAAATAACTAAGATTCTTCGCTGCACTCAGAATGACAACGCTGCACTCAGAATATTTAAGAGCTTAATGCTGTAATAGCCTTAAGCTCTTTTATTTGCTCTATCTCTTTCCCGGAACCTCATGGCACTTCCTGCATCTGGCTTCATAACTTTCCTTCGCTCCTACCAGTATTATCGGGTCGTTATAGTTTGCAGGCCTTCCATCTATTAATCTTTGGGTTCTTGTAGCGGGGTTGCCGCACGTTATGCATATAGCCTGGATCTTGTCCACAAATTCTGCAGCAGACATCAACTCCGGTGTCGGGCCAAAAGGCTCTCCTTTAAAATCCTGATCAAGTCCTGCAGCAATGACTCGTCTTCCCTCATCAGCAAGCTTTGTGCATATATCCACTATCTTTTTATCGAAGAACTGCACTTCATCTATTGCGATGACCAATGCATCATCCTCAAGATACTTAAGTATATCATCAGCCTCTGAGATTTTTATTGCCTCAATCTTAATACCGTTATGGGATACTACATGGTCAATTTCATAACGGTCATCTATGGAATGCTTGAAGACCTGCACCTTCTGTCTTGCTATCTTTGCTCTGTTTATCCTTCTTATAAGCTCCTCGCTCTTACCACTGAACATTGGCCCTACAATTACTTCAATCCATCCATGATCCTTCGGTCCGTACATAAACATAAGTCAACCCCCATATGTAATATAGTTTACTTATATTCTACCATTTAGTCCAAAGCCTGTTAATATCTTTTTAATATATTTGTCGAAATTACTGGAGACACAAAAAAATAATAGAGGTTAAAGATATCTTTAACCTCTATGAATTATTCTTCTTTGTTTTCTTCTTTGTTTTCTACTTTATCCAAGTTGAATCTCTTCTTGAATCTGTCAACACGTCCGCCTGTATCTATGAGTTTCTGCTTTCCTGTAAAGAAAGGATGACACTTGGAACAAATTTCCACTTTGATTTCCTTTTTTACTGAACCTGTCTCAAATGTTTCTCCACAAGCA